>JBCDGN010000006.1:0-66738 GCA_038751255.1 Pseudomonadota bacterium | reverse complement strand
CCGCTACTTGGGGTCAGCGTGTAAATGAAATTGATTGTGTCAGCCTTCGCAAAGCCCGGAATCAAAAGAAAACCAAGCGCCAATATCCACTTTAATAAACGCATGCGAGCGGGAGGGCAGTTTGATCTTAACAGCATCGGCTCACTCTCCATTGGTTAACGCTTGGGAAAGAGGTTGAAGGGCTTTCACCCACCGGTCAAGCTTAGCTCTATGCAACTGGAAAAACTTATCCGCATTGCTCGAACGGGTCAGGCTGCTTCCGCTTGGGCGTAGAAGCGGCGTAATCATGGGACAAGCCACCCACCGCCTACCGGGCTTTGGAGGCAACAATCGGAATCCCAAAGCAGTCTTGTCCGCCTATAGCCACGTATTCTCCAAGCCCGTTCTTCAGCGTCTCCGGCGACGATTCAGCGGTTTCCGGCCACCGATCAGCGGTATAGGTTGAGGTCCGCAACAAGGAGGGGGGAATCCATGTCGCAACTCAAAATGCCTCTAGCAGCAGCAACAGCGACGGCCCTTGCGGGGCTCGCCACTGCAGCAATTGCGGAGGTCACGCAAGAGCAGCTCGACGCGATATCGACCCCGGATGAGGTGCAAACCTCAATCGGCACATTAAAGTTCATCGATGGGGCGCCTCTGCCCGAAACGTCTGAGCTGGTTTACGACTATCTTGATCGCATGCGCGGCGTTGATGCCTTTTTGAAGGGTATCCCCGCGGCCTCCGTCTACATGCTGATTGAGGGCGTGAAGCCGCTGGGTGCGATTGAGGCCCATCAGGTAGGTATCTTTAATGAATTGATGGATTCGAACTCGCTCTTCCTGACGGGGAACAGTTCGACAATGTATGTCTTTCCAAATCTTGAGCTGGATCGGGATGGTCCAACGGTTGTCGAGGTGCCACCTGGTGCGCTCGGCGCTTTCAACGATGCCTATTTCCGCTACATCGCCGATGTAGGACCAGCAGGCGAGGATGGTGGCAAAGGCGGCAAATACCTCGTTTTGCCACCTGGCTACGAAGGTGACGTACCAGAGGGATATTTCGTGGTGCAATCACCCAGCAATACGGTCTGGACTTTCATGCGCATGTCGGTCGCTGATGGGCTTGAAGCAGCCTACAACAACGTCGCCGAGAACCTCAAAGTCTACCCTCTTTCACAGGCCGACAATCCGCCAGAGCTTGAACTGGTTCACCTGTCAGGCCAGTCTTTCAATACCGTGCATGCGAACAGTTTCCAGTTCTACGAAGAGCTGAACTCCGTGGTGCAGCGAGAGCCGGTCGATTTCTTCCCGCCAGAGACCCGCGGTCTGTGGGCGTCTATTGGGATCGCGAAGGGCAAACCGTTTGAACCGGATGATCGGATGCGCGCGATCTTAGAGGATGCAGTTGCCATCGGGAATGCTGCGGCGCGGTCCATCGTCTGGCACCCGAGAACGGATCAATTGCTCGCGGGTCTGCAAACATTCGAGGGCATGAATTGGAACTCGGCTTTCCTCAATGCGGATGTCTTTTTCAATGGCGAAGACGATCAGACCATGAACACAGACGCGCGCGTCACCTTCCACTATCCTTACACGGCCGTGACGCCAGCGATGGCCAAACCCCAGCCCGGCGTCGGGTCTGACTATCGGATTGCCTTCCTCGACGCCGCGGGAGAACCTTTCGACGGCTCAGAGGTCTACAAGGTGACACTACCGCCGAACCCGCCCGCGGCGGATTTTTGGGCCTTCACCCTTTACGATGCCCAGACGCGGTCGATGTTGCAGACCGACCAGCCTTTGCCGTCGATTGACAGTATCCAGAACGATCCGCAGTTGAATGAAGATGGCTCAATCGATGTCTATTTTGCACCCCAAGCACCGCAAGGATGGGAGCAAAACTGGGTGCAGACGATCCCCGGCAAAAGCTGGTTCACGATCCTACGGATGTACGGTCCAGAAGAGGAATGGCTGAGCGGGAATTATGTGCCCGGCGAGATTGAGAAGCTCAACTAATCACTTCTGTTGGGGGCCAAGTGCCCCCGACACTGCGCTGTGATCAGCCCGCCATGCGGCGCAGCGTGTCGTCGCGTTTAATCAGCTGATGCCAACAGATCGCCATGGCGATATGGCCGATCACCAGGGTCGCCAACAGCCACCCGAGTTCGCCATGCCACTCCGCCGGGGCGCGCATCCATGCGACATTCGCTTCGCGCGGGGGAAAGACCTCAATCCCAAGATAGGTGAAACCACGTGTGCTTCCTGCCGCTGCGAGAAGCCGTGTGGCCGGCACCACGACCATAAGCGCGTAGAGCGCGAGATGCCCAAGCACCGCCGCTTTTCCCAGGACCCCGGAGTGGCCGGGGCGCCTTGAAAGGTTCAGAAGTCCCCAAAGGCCGCGGATCATTACCAGCAAAAACAGGGTGGCCCCGAGCGGCTGATGGTAGCTCCAAACCAACTCGCGGAACGCGTCCTCTCGCGGCAAAAGCGCCCGCGCCGCAGCGGACAGAAACTGCGCCGCAAAAAGGATCGCCATGCCCCAGTGCAACACCCGTGTCACGGATCCGTATCGGCTTTCACTATCGAAAATCATGCTTTGTCATCCTATGAATTCCTAGCAGCATCCGCGCCTTGAACGGGGGAACATCCGAGTTCCGTCGCCCTTGGGCGCAAGCACCCCGTCACGCAGAAAATCGGTGGCTGTGAGTATCATCTATGCCAGGACCATAGACGCCGCATGCCGCGAAAGCGAGGCACAGGTCGGCAAAATCTAAACCAACGAACCGTTAGGCTTAAGACACTTGCGTGGTCGTCTTGGGCCAGGGGTCGTCAAAGATGTGCCCCGATTTCCAGAGCGCCACTTCTTGCTCTGTGCACAGACAGTCTCTCAGCGCATTGGCAAAAGTCTCTAGCCCATCACGATCACCGATCACTGTGAGATGGCAGTGGCGGTCGCCGAACTCTGGGGAAAGCCCGTGCAAACGACGGCGCATCTCGTCACGTTCTTCGGGCGAGAGGTTTAAGCTTTCATCCTCAAGCGTGGCCACTTTCCAATAGTTCACGATCTCTAGCCCAACGCTCCCGGCCGTTTGGTTCCAGAGCAGTTGCAACCGGTCCCGGGTCGGTAACCAGAAGAAACCTTTGCTGCGGTAAATGCCCTCTCCCAGGTAGTGGTTATAAACATCCCACAGCCGTTGCGGATGAAAGGGGCGCGGGTCTGAAATCACAGTGCTGTCTATTCGGTAGTCCGCCGCGCTTGCCATGGAACTTGTGGCGTGGGTCTGGTCCCACTCGGTCAACTCTGCGCCAAGCGTCGCCACCCGATGGTGATCATAGGGCGGGATGTCCAACACATTGGCGAGTTTCACATTTCCCCATTTCATACCGAGTATTTCCGCACCGGGATTGATCGGGTGGATCGCTTCGGCCACCTGCCGCAGAACGTCCATCGTCACGCGATCCATCTTGTTGAGCAAGATACGATTGGCGAACATGATCTGTTCCGCCAGGAGGTTCTCGATCCCGCGCTGGCCAGAGGCCAAATTGCGCGAGGCGGCAGGTACAATCGCGCGGCCAAGGTCATGATCCTGGGTCAGCGTGACCGTATCCACGACGGACAGAAACCCACGCAGATCTAGGCCGTCATGTGTCCGGATCGCTTCCAGAAGCGGCCAGGGATGGGCGCTACCAGATGTTTCGATGATAATATGGGTGGCGCCATGCTCTTGGAACTTGGCAACCGCGTCATTGAAATGTGCCAGACCCTCGGGGCCGCTGATGCTACCTGCGGGGATGGACACGAAAAACCTGTCTTGTCGCGACAAGACCTCTGTTGTGTCGAGTATCCGCCCGTCAACATCGAGCGTGCTCATCTCGTTGACGATGACGCCAAGCTGCACTTCGGGAAAGGAGCGCGCCTGCACCAGTAAGCTTTGCAAGAGCGTTGTCTTTCCGGCCCCAAGAAATCCATTCAGGACGGTAACGGGAAGGGGGCCGGCAGCGCTGTTCACTGGCGCAGCCGTTCCTCAGCTTGCCGAAACCATCCCAAGGTTTGTGCGTGATGCTGCCTGCCCCAGCGATCGATGAACTTTTGCGTGTGGTGGTCGCTTTCGTTTTCGAGCGCTTGGATGCGCTCTTCGACGTATTGAGCGGTCAGGGGAATACCGCACTCCACAGTTATGCAGTGCTCCCACTCCTCATATGTTCCTGGAACCATCGCCATTTTATGCTGCCTTCCCTTTCAACAACATCGCCGCACCTGTGAAGGCAATGCCCTAAGTCTTCCGGCTTCCTCTTCAAGCTTTGTAAGCCCACGCGGTCTTCGGTTTTTGAGAAACCACAATCGCATGGCAAACAGTTCAGCAGGCGAGAATCGGTGGCTGCAATAACGGTAAAACATCACGTTTCTGCACAGAGCAAGAGAGTTTTCCTTATGTCCTCCGGTAGGCATGCCCACCATATCCTCAGTGTCACGGGGTATTCGGCGAAGACTTTAGACATAGCGGTGAGGACCGCTACGTCAGGTGGCTGGGCGGGCCATCATGAGTCGCTCTCTGGCTTTGTGCCCTGTTTCGAGCGCGACGAACGCAGCGGTCTGTTTGCGTTTCGGCGCTTCGGAAAAGCCTAAGCTCGCAAACCGAGAGCGCGCGACACTTGCTTAAGGAGAACAAGCGTTAAGGTTAATATCAGACTAATGTGTATGCTTAACACTAAGCGTTGCGAAAAAATGAAAATTAACTAGGGTGAAGTTAACAGTTAACGAGGAGATGGGTATGAAGGTTTTGTTCGCTGCGTTGGCTCTGTCTGTTGGCCTTTTGACAGGGGCAGCCCAGGCGGTCACGCTCCAGAAAGATGTTGTCATAACCCCTGGGTTTTCTGGGTTTTTGTTCGACACTCTGGACTTCGCTCCGGGCACCAATCTCGACGGTGTGCGGTTCGACTATGTGCTCACCGACGGCCAGCCCGCCAATTTGCGCGCCGGGCGAAGCTTTGCATCAGTCAGCTCCGCGACTATCATCTCTAGGCTTGAAAATTTTGGTTCCGCCCCCCCCCCTCCTGGCGGCAATTACATCACTGATATCACATTGGAGCTGCTCAACGAAGCCAATCAGGTTGTCGCTAGTAGTTTCTTCCCAAATCGAACGATTGGGACTCAAGGTGGCGCAGTTTCTCTTCGGGCTCCCCTCGGGACTAAGTTTACCGCTGCTGCTGTACGCTTTGGCTCAACGCTGATGAATGTTGGAATCCGTTCCAGTGGCAGTCCGTCGGTCAGTTTATCGGTCGATAGTGTCAACACGCCAATCCCGCTGCCAGCGCCTGCTCTGATGCTTTTGGGAGGTCTTGGAGGCTTGTTTGCACTTCGGCGCTTCAGTAGAGCCAAAGGCGCTTAGGCAGGAGCGTAAAGTCCAAGCGCTCTTTCTCGTAAAAGAGGGGCCCTGTGGCGGCCCCCTCTCAGATTGTCCAGTGTTCTACTGGATGTCTTTGTCTCGGCCTTCGTTGATTTCCGCCTCGGCAACTGCGACCGCGTCGGTCAGGGCGGTGAAGATTTCTTCTCCGCGTGTCACGTTGGACTGGAACCAGTCATAGACCGGGGCCGCAGCCTCTTTGAACGCTTCCTTCTGCTCTGGGGTCAGCACATAAAGGTCCCCGCCGCCGGCGACGAACTCTTCATAAGCGGCGATAGATTTGCGCTTTGGTGATGCAAAAGTGGCCTGCTGCAGGGCGTAGAACCCATCGACCACCACTTTGCGCATGTCTTCTGGCATCTCCATGAAGGTGTTGTTCGACATCCACCACAGCGCGCCCATATAGGCGTGACCGTCGAGCGTTACATATTGCAGGCCAGCATCTGGGAATTTCATGCCCATGATGTCGGTGATGCCGTTCTTGGAGCCTTCAACGACACCGGTCTGGAATGAGGTGAACAGTTCTGGCCATGGGATCGGGGTTGGTGACGCGCCAAGCGCTTTGACCAATTCCTGCGGCAGGTCGGCGACCACGGTGCGGATTTTCAGACCGTCCATATCGCTGGGTTCTGCGATCCGGCGTTGGGTGTTGGCGAAGTTGCGCCAGCCGCCAGTGTTTCCGATGGTCATCAGGCGGATGGTATCGCCGGAGTCCTCTAGCGCCATGGCCCGCATCGTCCGGGTGAAATCTCCGCTGAGCACTGACTCTGCGATCCGGTCATCGGCCATCAGATAGGGCAGATCGAGCACCTGCACGTAGGGGAATAGCCCCGACGCGCCGCCCGAGGTGGAGATATAGATGTCGATGGACCCATCAGCGACGCCCTGCAAGCACTCCGCCCCGTTGGAGCAAAGCTGCGTGCCGATGAAAAGTTCGACCTCAATTGCACCGTTGGAGGCTGCCTCGACATAGTTTTTGAACACAACGAGCCCGTCGTAGTCTTCATCGTTCTCATTGGAGTTCGCTGTGGCGCGCAGCGTGTAGTCTGCGGCCAGCGCCGGTCCGAAGGCCAGCATAGCGGCCAGGGTCAGCGAGGTGGTGATAGGCTTGAGCATGCGTATCCTCCTTGATGCTCGGTCTAGTTCAAAAATCCGGTGAGCCGCGGCACGGTCAGAGAAATGGCCGGGACGAAGGTGATCAGGAAGATGGCAATAACCTCAACGGCCAGGAAGGGCAGGATCGCCACGGCGATTGTCGAGACCCGTTCGCGCGACACCGCCGCGGCAACGAAGAGCACCAACCCCATGGGCGGGGTGGCCAGGCCGACGGTGAGGTTGACACACATGATGATTGCGAAATGGACCGGCTCGACGCCCAGATCGACAAAGACCGGCCCCAGGATTGGCCCCAAGATGATGATCGCAGGTCCGGCATCTAGGAACATGCCGACCACGAACAACAGCAGGTTGATCAAGAACAGTAGGATCAGCGGGTTCTCGGTCAGCGACAGGATGAAGGCCGCGAGTTGTTCCGGCGCATGGCTGAGGCTGACGACGGTCTTAAACGACATCGCCGCCCCGACCAGCAACAGCACCACGGCCGAGGTCATACCCGCGCGTGTCAGCACATTCGGCATCTCGCCCAGTGTCAGGGACCGAGTCACGAACAGCCCGATGATGATGGCATAGAAGACCGCGATGGCGGCCGCTTCGGTCGGGGTGAAGACACCGCCCAGAATACCGCCCAGGATGATCACCGGAGTCATCAGTGGGAAGAAGGCTTTCAAGCCAGCTTCCCCGCGTTCCCGCCAAGTATAGCTTCGACCTGCCGTGGGAAAATCGTATCGATCGGCCATAAGTTTGACCATGAACATCAGTCCCAGACCGATCAGAACGCCTGGGACGATCCCCGCCAAGAACAGCGCCGCCACGCTTTCTCCCATGACATAGGCGTAGATGATCATGATGCCCGACGGCGGGATGATCGGCCCGATCACCGAACTTGCCGCTGTGATCGCCGCAGCGAAACGGCGCGTGTAGCCCTGTTTTTCCATTGCAGGGATCAGCATAGAACCCAGTGCAGAGGTGTCCGCCACGGCCGAACCAGAGAGACCGGCAAACATGATCGAGGACAAGACATTCACATGCGCCAACCCACCGCGAAGATGGCCGACAAGGGCTTGCGAGAACTCCACCAGTCGCAGGGTGATGCCACCGCGGTTCATCAGCTCTCCGGCCAGCATGAAGAACGGGATCGCCATCAGTGGGAAACTGTCCATCCCATTGTAGAGGTTGCGATAAAGCAGCGTGATGTCGCGTTCTTGGCCGTTCAGCCAAAGAAGCGCGCCTGGCGCGGCCAGCAGCGCAAAGAAGACCGGCAAGCCGATCATCAGGAGGACAAGGAAGACCGGAAGGAACCAAATCAGCATTACTCAGGCCCCGCCATATCGATATCGGAAATGCGCGGCAGTTGGTCTTCGCCCTGGAGAATGGCAACCAAGCGGCGCAGCAACAGCTCGATATTGACCAATATCAGCAGCAAGAGGCCGATAAACAGCGATAGCATCATCCAGCTGCGTGGCACGCGGTACCATTCGTCAAAGCTAAGCGAGAGTGGCACATAGAGTGAGGCCGTGGCAAAGCGCCCGCCGATGCCGGTAATCTCTTTCCAGCCGATTTGTGCGGCGATCACCAGAACCACCAGCGTCACGCAGAGGAGGCAGAAATTGAGCACCTGCATTGCGCGGCCAGGTAAAATCGCTTCAATCGTATCGATGGCGACAAATCCGCCGACCCGAAATGCCGTGGGCGCCATCAGCCCGGTCATCCACAGCATGCAGAAACGCGCGGCCTCATCGGGCCAGGGCAGCGCGTTGCCAAGAACGTATCGAAAGAAGACTTGGATGAGGATCGCAACGACCATGGCGGCCATCGCCAACATGCCGATGCCGCGCCCCACGGCCAGAAGTGCTCCGTTTAGGCGGTGCAACAGGCCTATGGCGGCCAGGATTGGCTCCATCAACTCCTCCCCTTGCGGCGCCTCCTCCGACGCCGGTCTTATATGATCGACAAGGCCTTTCCTTTGAAAAAGGCCAATGCCTCACCGTCCTGACGCATCTCCACCCGGTCCACCTGACCCAGCACAATGGCATGATCGCCACCGTCATACACGGCTTTTTGTGTGCAATCGAACCGTGCTAGGCAGTTTTCCAGAACCGGTACGCCGTCTTCATTGAGTGGCAGATCATGGGCGCGCAATCCATAGGCGTCTTTCGCCACCTTCCAGCACAGCGCGTCATGATCTGTCGCCAGCACATGGATGGCATAGTGGCGCGCGGCCTCGAAATAAGGAAAACGGCGCGAGTTACGATCCGGCGACCACAGTACCAAGGGCGGGCTGAGCGAGACCGACGAAAAGCTGTTCGCGGTGATCGCCACGACCCCGTCTTCATGCGGGGCGGTGACGATGGTCACGCCTGTGGCGAACTGACCAAAGGCTTCTCGCAGCGCGCGGGTATTGGTTTCATCCGGTGTGAAATGATGTTGCGCGCGGCGGGGATGAACGGCCATCAAGCTACCTCCGATCCTAATGCGGCTTCGTAGAGGACAAACCAGGTTTCCCGGTCGAGTGTTACTTTGAGAGCGTCTGAGATGGTTTTGATCCGGGAGAGCGTGTTTGTGCCCAAAACGGGCAAAATGACCGCGGGATGGCGCAGCAAAAACGCGACGGCGACCGCGGCCCGGTCGACACCAAATTGTGCCGCGATTTCATCCATTCGCTCGGCCAAAGGACCCGAGCCGGTCATCAAATCCCCACCACCAAGCGGTGACCAAGCCATCAGCGGATAGCCTTCTTTCTGGTGAAAGACCAGATCGCCATTGGTGAAGGGGCGGATTTCGGAGAGGGAAATTTCAATCTGGTTGGTCGCCAGAGGTGTTTTCATCGCCGATTGCAGCAGCGCCCAATCCCAGGGCCGGAAATTCGACACGCCCACGGCGCGTACTTTGCCAGAGGCAACCAGATCATCCAACGCGGGACCGGTCTCGGCGTGGTCCATCAGGGGGTCGGGTCGGTGCAGCAGCAGCAGATCGATATGGTCGATCCCCATCTCGGTCAGCGAGGTTTCCACTGAGGCCTCGATATGGGCGCGGCTGGTGTCATAGTGTTTCGCGCGCCGGTCAGCATAGCGCCCAACTGGGGCCACGATATCGCATTTGGTAACGATTTCGATCCGGTCGCGCAGGCTTGGATCGGATTTCAGTGCTGCGCCAAGGATCGCCTCGGCGGTGTACCCACCATAGATGTCAGCTTGGTCAATCGTGGTGATGTCTTGGTCGAGGCAAGCGTGGATCTTTGCCGCCACATGTTCGGGTGAGGTGTCGCTGTCATCGCCGACGCGCCACATGCCGTAGACCAGGCGGCTGAGGCTAACGCCTCCGGGAAGCGTGACCCGTTCCATTAGCGTCGTACTCCTGCCGCAAGGGGCGTCGGTGGTGGCTCTGCCGGGACGCGCCCGTAAGCATGCGGCAGAGAACAGGTTTTTAGATGCGGCATGACGCGTTTCCCAAAATGCTCTGCTTCGTCGATATGGGGATAGCCCGACAGAATAAAGGCCCGAATGCCCATCTTCTGATAGGTCTCTAGTTTGCTCAGCACCTGATCGGTCGAGCCGACAAGCGCGGCGCCACAGCCGGAGCGCGCGCGGCCGACCCCGGTCCAGAGGCTGGGCTCTACATAGCCATATTCATCAGATAAATCGCGATTCGCGGCCTGGTGACTGACCCCCAATGAGGTCGCATCAAGGGCGCGTTCGCGGATCTTGCGGCCATATTCATCATCAAGCATTGAGACGATGTAATCAGCATACTCACGCGCCTCGGCTTCTGTGTCCCGCACGATCATATGGACCCGGAGCCCGTAATCCAGGGTACGGTCGTACTGCTCGGCCACAGCATGGACCGCGCGCATCCGGCCCTCAAGCGCCTCTACTGGCTCGGGCCACATCAGATAGACGTCGCAATGCTGACCGCAAAGCTCTAGCGCCGGGGGCGAGTACCCTCCGAAATATAGAAGCGGTCCGCCGGTTTGATAGGGACGGGCCGGATCCGTGGTTAGGCCCGAGAATTGATAGACCTCACCTTGATGGTTGATTTCGTCCTGCGTCCAGCATTGCTTAAGGATCTCCACCACTTCCCGCGAGCGTTGATAGCGGTAAGCGCTGTCGGCCTTCTCTCCAGGGAAATCGGACGAGATGATGTTCACCGTCAGCCGCCCTTCAAGCATGTGATCAAGCGTCGCGATAGTCCGACCGAGCATTATCGGTTGCATCTCGCCGCAGCGCACGGCGGCCAGCAGATTGATCTTATTGGTGATCGGTGCGCAGCCCGCCACAAAGCTCAGCGTGTCTTGCCCGACCTGATAGGAGGACGGGCAAAGAATGTTGCGAAAACCCTGCGCCTCGGCAGTTTTCACAATGTCAGAGCAATGCGCCCAGGACGACCGCAAATCCCCATCGGGCACCCCGAGAAACTGATAGTCATCCGAACACAGCGCTGCGAACCAGGAAACTTCCACAGCGTCGAGATCGGGTGAGGTGACGGGAACGATTGTCATCGATTCCTCCGCACAACGGGCTGCTTTGGGCTTTCCCTAACAGTCGCCTTGATGTAAATCAATGGTGTATCAATTTTTTCGAGGTCCTCCCCTGTCCCTTCACACCGTCCGCTCTTCAGCATTGCCGCTGCATGTCCAAATCCATGAAGCGCTGATCCGCGATATCGCCGCGGGCAGGCTGTCAGATGGTGAAAAACTGCCGCCCGAACGGGTCTTGGCCGGGCAGTATGGCACGACGGTTCGGACCCTGCGCAAAGCTCTGGCGCAATTGGAAAAAGATGGGTTTCTGACCCGGGTCCAAGGCTCTGGCAACTACATCCAGCATACCGAAGAGACGGGCGGGATTTATTCGTTGTTCAGACTGGAACTGCCGCAAGGTGGCGGTCTGCCCACCGCGCATGTGTTGGATGTTTTAGAGCAGGACAAACCTCCGGATCTTCCGACTTTCGGGGCCTCTGACCGGGCGACTCGCATCCAACGGGTGCGCCATTTGGATCACCTACCTGTAGCGGTCGAAGATATCTGGCTCGATAGGTCGGCAGGGGCGGTGAGCCCAGAGGCTCTTTCGGAGTCCCTCTATCTTTATTATCGGCGTTCCTTGGGGTTTTGGATCCGCCGAATCGAAGACCGGGTCTGGCTGGGGCCTCTACCAGATTGGGCACCGAAAAGCTTTCCGAAAGCCCCAGGTGAGATGGTGGGCTACATCGAACGGCTGAGTTGGGCGCAGGCCGACCATCCGGTGGAGTTTTCAAGAACCTGGTTCGATCCTGATCGAGCCCGATATGTACAGCGTTTGAGTTAGGGGAGCGCATGACGACGACAACACGATATGGCCTGATCGGTTGCGGCATGATGGGGCAAGAGCATCTGCGCAATATCGCGCTTTTACCCGATGCAGAAGTCACGGCCATCTTTGAACCGAACTCTGCCATGGCTGCTGCGGCCAAAGGGATTGCACCGCATGCTCAGATGATGCCGGGGATCGAGGCGCTCTTGAGCTTTGAAGGGCTCGACTGCCTGCTGATCGCGAGCCCCAACCATGCCCATGTTCCGCAGCTTGAGATGTTGGCGCGTCACCGTCCGCTTCCGGTTCTGGTAGAAAAGCCGCTGTTTATCGACCAGCACGAGTTGAGCCAGCTTGAGCAGTTGATTGAGACCTATCCCGCGCCGGTCTGGGTGGCGATGGAATACCGCTATATGCCCCCGATTGCGGCCTTTCTTTCCAAGCTCAAGGATGCGACCGGTGGCATCAAGATGCTGACCATTCGTGAGCACCGATTTCCCTTCCTTCACAAGGTCGATGCTTGGAACCGGTTCAACAGCCAAACAGGCGGGACATTTGTCGAGAAATGCTGCCATTTCTTTGACTTGATGCGGGTGGCAATCGGGGCAGAGCCAGTCCGTGTGATGGCCTCTGGCGGGCAGGATGTGAACCATCGCGATGAAGAGATCGGCGGCCAGAGGCCGGATGTGTTCGACAACGGCTTCGTCATCGTCGATTTCGACAATGGAGCACGGGCGATGCTGGATCTGTGCATGTTCGCCGAGGGCTCGCGCTATCAAGAAGAACTGTCCGCCGTCGGCGCGACCGGCAAAATCGAGGCTTTTGTTCCGGGACCGGCGCGGTTCTGGCCCGAGGACCTTGGCGCCCCGCCGGTTCCCCAGGTTGTGGTCAGCCCACGACAGCCCAAAGGACCTATGCGCGAAGAAATCCCGGTTGACCCCACCATCCTCGATGCCGGGGACCACAATGGCAGTACATTCTACCAACACCAGAAATTCCTGGAACTCGTGCGCGGTGAACGGACCGCCCCCGAAGTCAGCTTGGAGGATGGCAAACGCGCAGCCTTGATGGGAATCGCGGCGCAACGCTCAATCGATGAAAAACGCGCGGTTGAGATGTCGGAGTTCCAGGACAGCCCGGCGCTCGCCGGATCGTAGCGTGCGATTCTGAGGGTTGAGATAACACGCGCGATGCGCTGAACTGGCCGCGTCAGATATGCGAGGGTCTTAGATGTTTCAGCGATTGATTGGGATTTTTTCGGTGAGCGCTCTCTGCGCGCTCACGCCAACTGCCATGATAGGCCAAACAGCGGACGACGACGACGCGTTGGCGCGTGAACTGATCGACCGTTTCTACACCGATCTTGGACCGGACAGAGACGATTTACAGGTGTTTTTGGGCGAGAGCTTTCAGATCATCGGCTCGGATGGGCTTCATTTCGACAAAGCCGAATACCTGAGCTTTCCCAAATCCATCGTTGACTACGATGTCAGTGATCTGACGGTGCGGCGCGACAATGATCTTCTGACCGCAACTTTCGAGATCACCTATACCGGACAATTTGAAGGGACCGCGCGTTCAGTCCCCAGTCTTCCGCGGATCGCGGTATTTGCGGAACGTGGCGGCGAATGGTCTCTCATCGCGCTCGCTGCCTTGGGGACGGGTGAAAACGATGTCACCACAGCTTCGAGCAAAGCGATCTATGACTTCTTTGCTGCCATTCAAAGCGGCGATCGAGACAAGATCCGTGCCGTTCTCGCCCCAGATTTCCAAGTTCTGCGCGTCGATGGATCGGGATACACACTGGAGGATTATCTCGCCAGCGATCTTCCCACGATCGATGGCCAGCCGGTGATCGAAGACCTTGTCGCGACCAGCTTCAGCAACACCATGGTGACACGCTACGTCGTCACTGTAGATGAGACGCGGGATGGCAAAACCGTTGAAGCCAAAGCCCGACGGATGACCGTGTTTCAACGTATCAACGGCACTTGGCTGGTGGCTGCCCACGCAAATTTCGCGACGATCAACTAGGCCAAATGGTCAAGCGACACTATGTTTTGGTCCATGGTGTCTGGCATGGTGGTTGGTGCTGGGCACGGGTTGAAACGCTGTTGCGCGCCAAGGGTCATAGTGTTTCAGCACCCACCCAGACCGGCTTGGGCGAACGGGCGCATCTCCTGCGCCCCGGTATCACAGTTGAGGTTTTCGTCGAGGATATTGTCCAACATATCCTTTTTGAGGATCTGAGCGACGTCGTTCTGGTAGGCCACAGCTTTGGGGGCATACCGATCACTGGTGTCGCCGACCGCATCCCTGAACGGCTTGCGAAACTGGTCTATCTTGATGCGATTGCCCTGGAGACCGGCGAGACTTGGCTAAGCCTTTTGCCCGAGGAGATCGCGGCAGATCGTACCGCGCTTGCCGAGAAAACCAGTGGCGGGCTTAGCTTGCCACCGGCCCCGCCGGAAAGCTTTGGGGTTACTCTGCCACAGGATGTGGCCTTTCTCGCCCCGAGGCTGACACCGCATCCTTTCGAGACCTTTACCTCTGCCCTTAGTCTGAAGGCCCCGGTCGGCAATGGCGTTCCCGCTCATTACATCCGCTGCACAGAGCCGTCCTATCCGCCTGCAAAAATTGCCCATGAACGCGCCTTGGCCCTTGGATGGCCGGTGACGGAGATAAAGACCGGCCATGACGCGATGGTCACCGCGCCCGGTGCGTTGGCGGAACGGCTACAGACAATCGCGGCATCAGGGACTTAGAAAGCCCCTGTCGCTGCGGCCGTCAGTTAGGCCGTCTCTAGCTCTGGCTCGGGAACCAGTCGCTCTTCGTTTTGGGCGTCGAACAGGAACAATCGGTTCGGATCGATGCTGAGACCGGTGGTATCTCCTTCTGGCTCCGGATCGTCTTCGCGGGTCTCCACCACAAGACGAGTGCCGTCCGGTGCATCGATATGGACGTAAGATGTTCCACCAAGATGTTCGACCAAGTCGATCTTGTGGCTGTTGCCCGGGGCGAGCCGCAAATGCTGCGGGCGCAGACCTGCGATCACTTTGCCGGTCCGGTATTTTGCAGGCAAAGCCAGCGCTTGGTCGGTAAGCGCCGGCGCCTTCAATCCTCCTGGGGTGATCTCACCTGTGACAAAATTCATTGAAGGCGAGCCAATAAACCCGGCCACAAAGCGGTTTGCTGGGTTGTGATAAAGCTCCATTGGCGCGCCGACCTGCTCGATCCGCCCCGCCCGCAGAACCACGATCTTATCGGCCATGGTCATGGCCTCCACCTGGTCATGGGTGACGTAGATCATCGTGGCGCCAATCTCATTGTGCAGCCGGGCAATCTCCACACGCATCTCCACACGCAACTCGGCATCAAGGTTGGAGAGCGGTTCATCGAAGAGAAAAACTTCAGGGCCGCGAACAATGGCACGACCGATGGCCACCCGTTGCCGTTGACCGCCCGAGAGCGCTTTTGGTTTGCGGCTGAGATACTCATCGAGCTTCAGAATGCGGCTTGCCTCCGACACCTTTGAGTCGATCTCATCTTTTGGATGACCGGTCATTTTCAGCCCAAAGCCCATGTTTTCCGCCACCGACATATGCGGGTAAAGTGCATAGGTCTGAAACACCATGGCGACCCCACGCAGGGCTGGTTCCAGATGCGTCACATCACGGCTGCCGATGGACATCTCCCCTTCAGTGGTTTCCTCAAGCCCGGCGATCATCCGCAAAAGCGTTGACTTGCCGCAACCTGACGGGCCGACGAACACGCAGAACTCGCCATTTTCGATCTCTAAATCAACGCCGTGGATCACTTGCGCCGTTCCATAGCGCTTGATCACCCCATTCAGTGTAACTCCTGACATGGCTCTCCCCTTGATGCGGTGTCTGATTGGCTTGGAAATCGCCAATTTTGTGCTTCCGCGGCGATCGCCGCCGCGCTTGATTTCAGTAGTGGCACATGCGCTTCGAGCGCTGTGAGGGTGGTATGATGGGTCGTTCCAGTGACCGAGACAGCGCCCAGAACATGCTCTGACGCGTCAAGGATCGGCACTGCGGCACAGATGATGCCGGGCTCGTGTTCTTCGCGGTCAAAGGACACGCCTTGGGTGCGGATATCGGCAAGTTCTCTCACCAGGGCGTCGGCGTTTGTGAGGGTGCCGGCGGTGTGACGGTGGAAGCTTTGCAGGCGAATGACATGGTCAGCCTCTTCCGCCCCGAGATAGGCCAACATCGCTTTGCCCACGCCGGTGCAATAGGCGGGACCGACCTTTCCCGCTTGGGAAAACATCTCCACCTGAGCGCGGGGCGTGCGCTTGTCGACATAGAGCACCTGCCCGTGATCGAGCTGCGCGAGATGGACAGTCAGACCTGTCTCTGTGCTGATGTGATCAAGATAAGGTCGGGCGAGAGGGGCCAGTGAAAACTGTTGCCAAGCGGCATGGGCCAACCGCACCAGACGCCCACCTAGCCGATAGGTTTGACTTTGCGGGTCGTAGTCCAGCATGCCTTGGCTGCGCAGGACTTGGATCAAGCGATAGAGCGTGCCCTTGGGATAAGAGCTATCACTCAGCACATCGGTGAAACGCACAGGCCGACCATAGGCCGCGACCTGGTCAAGCACGTCGAGCGCTTTTCCGACCGTTCCATCCTTGCCGCGATGGCTTTCATCTTCCGGCACCGGTCCCTCCCTTGGATCCGCTGTTGACATACTAACCAGATTCGGTGCTATCATTTCAACATGTAAAACAGAGTTTCGAATATTGAAACTTACTGGGAGGAAGTAAATGCGAAACTTGACACTGGCAACTCTGCTGGGGGCGTCTACTGCGTTGGTGGCGCCAGCGCTTGCGGATGATGACAAAAAGCTCTCGGGCGATTTGATTATCTTCTCGGACATGTCAAACCCGGCGCCGCGGACGGTGATGGAAGGCATGGTAGAGCGCTTTGGTGCGCTGCACCCTGACCTGAACATTGAGCTGACCACGATCGATCGGGAAGCCTATAAGACCCAGATCCGGAACTTTCTGACAGCCAACCCGCCAGATGTTGCCAACTGGTATGCTGGTAACCGCATGGCCCCCTATGTCGAAGCGGGTCTTTTCGAAGACGTGTCCGATGTTTGGGATGACACCGTCAGCGAGCAGCTTGCATCCACGAAAAGCGCGATGACCATGGACGGTAAGCAGTGGGGCGTGCCCTATACTTACTACCAGTGGGGCGTTTACTATCGTCCTGACATCTATGCCGAATATGGGCTCGAAGAACCCACCGATTGGGAAAGCTTTAAGTCCAACTGTCAAACTCTCCTCGACAATGGCGTGAAGTGCTTCACCATCGGGACCAAGTTTCTTTGGACCGCTGGCGGGTGGTTCGACTATCTCAACATGCGGACCAACGGTTACGATTACCACATGAAGCTGACCGCGGGAGAGATCCCTTGGACCGATGACGGCGTTCGTCAGACCTTCGCCAATTGGCGTGAGTTGATCGATATGGAAGCCTTCATCGACAACCACACCGCTTATAGCTGGCAGGAAGCGCTGCCCTTCATGGTTCAGGGCGACGCAGCGGCCTATCTGATGGGGAACTTCGCAGTGGCACCGCTGCGCGAGGCTGGTCTCGACGACAGCAAGCTTGACTACTACCAGTTCCCGTCAATCAGCGGGTCTGTCGAAATGGCGGAAGACGCGCCGACCGACACTTTCCACATTCCGGCAAACGCCGAGAACAAGGAAGCCGCGCGCGCGTTCCTGCGGTGGGTGGTCACGCCAGAGAACCAGACGCTGATCAATGGTGGTGATGCATTGGGTCAGCTCCCGGTGAATTCTCAAAGCTCTGTCGATGACGACAAGTTCCTGATCAAAGGCTTTGAGGTTCTGTCCTCCAACAGCCCTGGCGGGATTGCGCAGTTCTTTGACCGTGATGCGCCAGCGGAGATGGCAAAAGTTGCGATGGAAGGCTTCCAAGAGTTCATGGTGCGCCCAGATAATCTCGACCGCATCCTGGATCGTCTAGAACGCGCCCGTCAGCGCATCTACTGACGTCGGTCCCGGGGCCCGACATCGGACCCCGGACCCAACGCCTGGCTTTGCCCGCTTGCGCGGGCCAAGCCTCCTCATCCCCTATGAACGGAAATGAGCGGCTATGAGCGACGCATCTGCAAGCTATGCCATGGGCGAAGACGCCAGTTGGTGGCACCGAAACCAGCGAACCATCACGCCAGCGCTGTTCTTAGCGCCCGGGGTTTTGTTCTTCTGTGTCTATGTGATCTTCCCGATCTTCGACAGTTTTAACGTCTCACTCTATGATTGGGATGGCTTGGGTGCTGCCGAATATGTGGGACTGAGCAATTACGAAGAGCTCTATTGGGACGACGCCTTCTACGTTTCGCTCCGCAACAATTTAATCTGGTTAATCATGTATCTGCTGGCGATCCCAGCAGGGCTGTTCATTGCGCTGTTTCTCAACCAAACTGTATTTGGAATCCGGCTCTACAAGTCTCTGTTTTTCTTTCCTTTCGTGATCAGCCAAGTGGTCGTGGGCCTCGTTTTCACCTGGTTTTACGACCCTACTTTTGGGCTTTTGAACGCGTTGGTGGAGCCGTTTGGGCTAGGACCGTTCAATGTGCTGGGTGACGAGCGCTATGTTACCTATGGCATCATTTTCGCCGGTCTCTGGCCGCAGACGGCCTATTGCATGATCTTATATCTGACCGGGCTGAATGCCGTTGACCCCGAGCAGATCGAGGCCGGGCGGTTGGACGGCGCCAAAGGCTGGAAGATGCTTTGGTATGTGGTCCTGCCGCAACTTCGCCCGGCAACCTTCATCGCCTTTGTCGTGACCATCATCGGGGCGCTGAGAAGCTTTGATCTGATCTCGATCATGACAAATGGCGGGCCCTTCGGAGAAAGCCGCGTCCTCAGCTTCTACCGGTTCGAGGTCGAGTTGTCGGAATACGGGTTCCGCGGGGGCTATGGCGCTGCGATTGCGGTTGTTCTGTTCCTGATCATGCTCTGCTTCATCGCCTATTTCCTTTGGTCCATGTACCAAGACGAGAAGGGCCACAGATGAGCTTTCGCGCCCAGATCGACGCGATTTGCATTGGCCTCCCAGGGGCGGAGAAATCCGATCCTTGGGGGGGCGGGCATGACGCGTGGAAAGTGGGCGACAAGATGTTCGCCTGCATCGGTTCGGCCGGAGCAGGTGTCTCGGTCAAATGCGCCGATGTCGAAACAGCGCAGATGCTGATCGAGACCGGTGTTGGGATCAAAGCCCCTTACTTCCATCGCAGTTGGGTGCTTCTGCCGGAGGAAACCGAGCCCGAAGAAATCCGGTTTCGCCTCACCCGATCCTACGATCTGATCCGATCGAAACTGCCGAAAAAACTTCAAGCGACGTTATCGCCAAGAGAGACTGACTGATGTTTCCTGCTCCGATCGCCAAATCAACTCCCTCTGTCCGAGTCGGCTACCAGACGCTTTTGCCGCTGGCTCTGATCTTGTGGCTCTTGCCATTGATCGCTGTAGCGGTCTTTTCAATCAAACCCGATGCCGATTTCGCCCAGGGCAACTATTGGGGTTGGCCATCCAGTTTCGAGGGTTTGACCAATTATGGGCTTGTTTTTGCGGGCTCGGACATGCCGCGGTATCTGCTGAATTCCGTGTTCATCACCGTGCCCACCGTGATCGGCGCCGTGGCGCTGTCCTGCCTGACGGGCTTTGCTCTGGGCGTCTATCGCTTCCGTGGCAACCTTTTGATCTTTTTCATGTTCATCGCGGGCAACTTCGTGCCGTTTCAGATCCTCATGGTGCCAGTGCGCGACCTGACCCTGCAGATGGGGCTCTATAACACGAAGATGGGTTTGGTGCTGTTCCATGTTGCCTTTCAGACCGGGTTCTGCACCCTCTTTATGCGGAACTTCATTCGCGCCCTGCCGCACGAGCTGATCGAGGCCGCAAGGGTCGAAGGCGTGGCGGAATGGCGGATCTTTTGGTACATCGTCTTGCCGCTGATGAAACCTGCCATCGCTGCGCTGTCGGTCCTGATCTTCACCTTCATCTGGAACGACTATTTTTGGGCGATCGTGCTGACCCAAGGGGTCGAGAGCCAACCGGTTACCGCGGGGATCACCAGCTTTAACGCGCAGTATCGCGCCGCCTATAACCTCATGAGTGCTGGCAGCATTGTCGCTGCCCTCCCGCCTGTGGCGATGTTCTTCCTTATGCAAAAGCATTTCATCGCCGGGCTGACACTAGGAGCTGTGAAATGAGTGTCCCTAAGATCGCTTTTGTCGGAGCTGGCTCGACGATCTTTATGAAAAACATCATTGGCGATGCGCTGCATAAACCTGCGCTTGCGGATGCTGAGATCGCTCTGATGGACATCGATGCTGGGCGGCTCGAAGAAAGCGCTCTGGTCGCGCGGAGCTTGGTGGCTGCGATGGGAACCGGCGCAAAGGTCAGCACAACGACCGAGCGCGCTGCGGCGCTCGATGGCGCAGATTTTGTGGTCACGGCCTTCCAGATCGGTGGGTATGATCCCTGCACCATCACTGATTTCGAGGTACCCAAAGCTTATGGGCTGCGCCAAACCATAGCAGATACTTTGGGGGTTGGCGGCATCATGCGGGGGTTGCGCACCGTGCCACATCTTTGGGCGGTAGCCGAGGATATGGCACGGCTCTGCCCCGATGCGATCATGTTGCAATATGTCAACCCGATGGCGATCAATACCTGGGCGCTATCGGCGCGCTATCCTCAGGTGAAGCAGGTCGGGCTCTGCCACTCGGTGCAAAACACGCTTGTGGAGTTTGCGCATGATTTGAACCTGCCTCAGGATGAATTACGCTATCTGGTGGCGGGCGTGAACCATGTGGCGTTTTTCCTGGAAATCACCCATCAGGGCCGTGATCTCTACCCAGCGCTTCGCGATGGCTATCGCAGGGGCCAATTGCCGAAGGGTCCGCTGTTTCATGAGCGCTGTGGAAACAAAGTCCGCTACGAAGTGATGGAGCATTTGGGCTATTTCTGCACCGAAAGCTCAGAGCATTTTGCAGAATATGTTCCTTGGTTCATCAAAAACGGCCGCGAGGATCTGATCGCCGAGTTTGGTGTGCCACTTGACGAGTATCCCAAGCGTTGCGTCGAACAAGTGGCCGCATGGCGATCGCGTGCTGCAGAGTTGCGGGCGCCCGGCGCCAATCCGTCCGAGATTTTAGGCACAGAAGAAAGCCATGAATTTGCCGCTGATCTGATGGAGTCCATGGTCACGGACCAACCGATCCGCATCTATGGCAATCTGCCCAACACCGGTCAGATCCCGCAGTTGCCCCTGGGGGCGGCAGTTGAGACACCTTGCCTGGTGGATCATAATGGTGTGCAGCCAGTCATCGTTGAAGACATCCCGACCCAACTGATCGCGCTAATGCGGAGCCAGATCAACGTGCAGGAACTCGTTGTTCGGGCGCTCATGGAGGAGAATGTGGAGCATATCTATCACGCCGCCATGTTCGATCCACATACTGCCGCGGAATTGGACCTGCGCCAGATCAGACATTTGGTGACTGATCTGCTCGCGGCCCATGGCGATTGGGTGCCCGATTGGGCGCGTAGTCGCAAAGCTGCTTAGACGGCCAAACCGTCGACATAAAGCTATCGGGGGAGCCCTCACATGACCAGTTTGCCAATCTATCACGACCTGGACGGCGTTTCGGTGTTCATTACCGGAGGTGGCTCTGGCATTGGCGCGGCGCTGACCGAGGGGTTCCTTCGGCATGGTGCGAAGGTGACATTTGTTCAGCGCTCGGACGCAAGCGATTTCGTCACTGAGATGGCAGAACAGACCGGCAATCGACCCCGCTTCATCCAATGCGACATCACGGATATCTCGGCGCTTCAGGCATCGATCGTTGAAGCCGGAGCCTCAAATGGCCCGGTACAAGTCTTGGTGAACAACGCGGCCAATGACCAACGTCACGGGCTGCATGAGGCTGACGAAGACTATTGGGACCGGATGATCGCGATCAACCTCAAGGCATATTTTTTCGCTGCCCAAGCGGCTGCGCCGATGATGCGTGAGGCCGGTGGCGGGTCGATCATCAACTATACGTCGATCAGCTATATGATGGGCAATGCTGGCTACCCAATCTACACCGCGGCAAACTCTGGCATCAACGGGCTAACACGCAGCCTGGCGCGCGAGCTTGGCCCCGATAAGGTACGGGTGAACGCCATCGCACCGGGCTGGGTGATGACGCAGAAACAACGAGATCTCTGGGTCACAGACGCCGCGCTGGCAGAGCATCTGGAGCGCCAGTGCCTCAAGGAAACGCTCGATCCCCAAGACCTCGTGGGCGGAACGCTTTTTCTTGCCTCTGATGCCTCGCGGATGATGACAGGTCAGGCGCTCGTGATCGACGGTGGCGTGGTTGTAACGGGATAATCTGATGGATTGGATCGCTGTCGATTGGGGCACCTCGCGATTGCGGGTTTGGGCGATGGCGGACCAAAATGACGTTCCGTTGAAAGAAGCCCGATCGGACCGCGGTATGGGCCAGTTGACGCGTGACGATTTTGAGCCTGCGCTTCTGGATCTGGTGGGTGATTGGCTTAGCGATCAGCGTCAAACACCGGTAATCGCTTGCGGCATGGTGGGGTCTCGGCAAGGCTGGTCGGAAGCGCCCTATGCCGCCGTACCATCTGAGCCGCTCGCTGCGGCTATGGCGCGCGCGACCACAAAAGACCAGCGTCTGAGGGTTTGGATCATCCCTGGGTTGAAACAGACCAGCCCTGCGGATGTGATGCGTGGCGAGGAAACCCAGATCGCTGGGTTTCAGGCCATGACGCCCGATTTCGATGGGGTGATTTGCCTGCCCGGCACCCATAGCAAATGGGCGCATGTTTCGGCCGGGGAAGTGGTGAGCTTTCGTACCTTTATGACCGGCGAGCTTTTCGCCTGTCTCGCCGATGCAACGGTGCTGCGCCATTCCGTGGCCACGAGCGGTTGGGACGAGACAGGGTTTTCCGAGGGGCTAGATATCACACTCTCGCGTCCTGAACGTCTGGCATCAGAGCTTTTCAGCCTTCGCGCCTCTGATCTTTTGGAAGGCACCGGCGGTGCGGTGGCCCGCGCACGGCTTTCGGGGTTGCTGATCGGTGCTGAATTGGCGGCGGCCAAACCCTATTGGCTGGGTCAGTCGGTTGCGGTGATCGGGTCTGAAGCAAGCTCAGCGCCCTATCTCACAGCGCTGCGGGCCCAAGGCGTTGCGCCGATCCGCGTGGATGGATCAGAAATGAGCCTCCGCGGGCTCCGCGCGGCCTTTGAGACGGTGAAGGATACTGTGCCATGAGACCGCTGATCGCCATCCTTCGGGGCATCACCCCGGCTGAGGCTCTTCCGGTGACCGAGGCGCTCATCAGTGCTGGGATCACCCAGATCGAGGTGCCCATGAACTCTCCCGATCCGATGGAGAGCATCGCCGCCATGGCAGCACATTTTGGCGAGCAAGCGGTCATTGGTGCAGGCACGGTTCTCACGGTGAGTGAGGTTGCAGAGGTCAAGGCAGCGGGCGGCACTTTGATCGTGTCACCCAATGCGGATCCCGAGGTTATCGCAGCAACTATCGCATCAGGGATGGCGTCTTGGCCCGGCATCTTCACGCCAAGCGAGGCCTTCACGGCGCTAAAGGCCGGGGCAACGGGACTAAAGCTTTTCCCCGGGAGCATGGCGGGTCCATCGGGGTTGAAAGCGATCCGTGCCGTTTTGCCCCCAGGGACCAAGGTTTTCGCCGTCGGCGGGGCCGGGCCTGAAAACTTTCGCGAATGGATTTCAGCCTCTGCAGACGGATTTGGGATCGGATCGGCGCTCTACAGTCCGGGCGACGATGCTGCCTCAATCGCGCGAAAGGCAAAGATCATTGTAGAGGCCTATGACGCGGCGGTGACGGCATGAGAGCGCATCTTTACGACGACCGGCGCTGTCTTTTGGGCGAAGGGCCGCTTTGGCACCCGGAACGACAGGAACTTTTCTGGGTCGATATCTTTGGCCACAAGATTCTCAGCCGCGCAGGCGAAACCGCCAGCGATTGGCGGTTTGACGCGATGCCATCAGCGCTCGGTTGGATCGATGCGGATCACCTGCTTGTGGCGACCCAGCACGCCCTGATCCAGCTGTCATTGTCCACCGGGGCACAAGAACCGGTGGTGTCGCTCGAACCTAACCTGCCGCAAAACCGTTCGAATGATGGGCGCGCGGACCCCTATGGTGGGTTCTGGATCGGCACGCTGAAGATCAGCGAGGATGCGCCGGAGGGTAGTTTTTATCGCTACTACAAGGGCGAGTTGCGCAAACTCTTTGGTGGGATCTATGTCAGCAACGCGGCATGTTTTTCGCCAGATGGGCTCTGGGCTTATTTTGCCGACACCAAAACACAGATCGTGCAGCGGGTGCGCTTGTCGGAAAAAGATGGCTGGCCGGTTGGCGATCCAGAACCTTGGCTCGATCTGACCCAGGATGGGCTGCATCCCGATGGGGCCGTGACGGCAGCCGATGGCACGTTCTGGATCGCGAAATGGGGGGTCGGTCGGGTGGCGCAGTATGATCTGGATGGGCGTCTTTTGCGGACCATTGACATTCCTGCCGCCAACAGCACGTGTCCCGCGTTCGGCGGCCCGGACTTGACCACGCTCTTTTGTACCTCGGCAGCGAAATCTGACCGCGCCCCATTGCCAGATGCGGGCTGTGTTTTCTTTCTTGAAAATATGGGACCTGGCCAGGCCGAGCACCGTGTGATCTTATGAAGCCCGCGCTCGGCGTCTGCTACTATCCCGAACAATGGCCGCGCTCTTTCTGGGAAGAAGACGCGGCGCGCATGATCGCGGCTGGATTGTCTTATGTGCGGATCGGTGAGTTTGCCTGGTCTCGGTTAGAACCGCAGCCGGGCGTCTTCGACTGGCGATGGCTCGACGACGCGGTAGAAGTGCTGGCAAATGCCGGTCTTAAGATCATTATGGGCACGCCCTCGGCCACGCCGCCACGCTGGATGTTGGATAGGTTTCCCGACATGCTGGCGGTTGATGCTGACGGAAGGCCGCGCGGATTTGGATCGCGGCGGCACTACTGTTTTAGCCACGCAGGCTACCGTGACGCGGCAGCGGAATTCGCCCGACGCATGACGGCGCGGTATTGCCAGCACCCGGCTGTCACACACTGGCAGATTGACAACGAATATGGCTGCCACGACACGGTGCTGAGCTACTCCGACGCTGCGCGCGGCGCCTTTCAGGCCTGGTGCACAGATCGCTATGGCGAAATCGAAGCCTTGAACACCGCTTGGGGCAATGTCTTTTGGTCGATGGACTATCAGTCTTTCGACCAGATCGGTTTGCCAAATCTGACGGTGACGGAGCCCAACCCATCGCATGTGATGGCCTTTCGGCGGTTCTCATCGGATCAGGTGGTGGCATGGAATAAGGCGCAAGCCGAGGCGGTCCGGTCTGAAACGCAAGCGCCGCTCATTCACAATTATATGGGCCGTATCTTAGAATTCGACCATTTCGCCACCAGCGCCGATCTAGATATCGCGAGCTGGGACAGCTACCCCATTGGCTTTCTATCCGACCGGCTTGAAGCAAGCGCTGCGCATAAGGCAGGTTTTCTCCGCCAAGGTGACCCAGATTTCCAGGCGTTCCATCACGATCTTTATCGGGCGGTGGGCCGGGGTCGCTGGTGGGTGATGGAACAGCAACCCGGCCCGGTGAATTGGGCGCCCTTCAACCCGGCCCCCTTGCCCGGGATGGTGCGTCTTTGGAGCCATGAGGCGTTCGCGCATGGGGCCGAGGTTGTATCCTATTTCCGCTGGCGTCAGGCCCCGTTTGGGCAGGAACAGTACCATGCAGCCCTATTGCGCCCAGACAGCGCAGATGCCCCGGGCCTGACAGAGGCGAAAACCGTCGCCGAAGAATTGGCCGTGATGCCACCCCTAGACCCCGAGCCTGCGCCAGTTGCGATTGTCTTTGACTACACCAGTGCCTGGGCCTGGGACACCGAGCCGCAAGGCGCGAGCTTTGATTATTTCGCGTTGGTTTTTGAGGTCTATCGGGCCCTGCGCAAGCTTGGGCTTTCGGTCGATTTTCTGCCCTCCGACGCAGAGACTCTCTCACCCTACAAGCTGGTCCTGGTTCCAGGGCTCATGACGCTGTCGCCAACGCTCCGGTCGGCCATCGCGGCGCATGATGGGCTGACACTGCTTGGCCCGCGCAGCAACGCAAAGACGCCGGAAATGGCCATCCCAGTTCCGCTGCCGCCGGATTTACCCGATCTCGACATCACCATCAGTTTTGTCGAAAGCCTGCCCCCCGATTGTAGCCATGCGCTGAGAGGTGGCGGGAACCTTTTGCACTGGTTTGAACATCTCGAAGGCAACGCCCCGGTTCTTGAGTCCCTCGCCGATGGGCGACCGATTCTCATGGGAAACGACAACGTCGCCTATCTCGGCGGGTGGTTGGACCCGGCGGGGTTGGCACAAATCCTGACAAGGTTCACGGCGGCGCAGGGCATCCCGATCCACGCTATGCCGGGGGAACTCCGACGCCGAGACGCCGGAGCGCTCGAGTTCCTGATCAATTACGGGGCCGATCCGATCGTCTGGGAAGACATCACCGTGGAGGGTTGCGGCGTTCACTGGCGTGACCGCCCTGCGTCCTGAAGACAGACAAGACGACCAAACCAAGCCTACCGAAACCCCAATAGGCGCCGGACCTAGGCCCAAAGTCTTTGACAATGTCGAACAGGGCCCGTTGGGTCAGCGGCAAGACGCACCAGTTTCAGAGGCACCCATGGAGTTTGCGATTGATCGTCCCAGCCTGAAACGGGCCAGAATTGCGACCACTCTGATCTTTCTGGTCCAGGGCCTCAGCATGGGGGCTTGGGCGGCTTCGATTGCGGCGATCCAACTGACCTTGGGACTTGCCGATGGCGCCCTATCGATTGCACTTTTTGCCTATGCGATGGGCGGCCTGGCCGGCATGCCGTTGTCGGCCTGGTTGGTGTCGCGTCTTGGAAGTCATTTGGCGATGATCGCTGTGGCCTTCAGCTATTGCTTTGTCTTAACGCTGCCCGGGCTGACAACAACATTCATACCGCTTGTCCTAGCCGCCTTAACGCTCGGGCTGGGCAAAGGGGTGCTTGATGTCTCCATGAACAGTTTCGCCGCGGACATCCAAGAGGCTTGGGGGCAGGCGATCATGTCCTCTTTTCATGCAGCCGCCAGCTTTGGCGGGTTCTTAGGCGCGATCTGGCTTGGTCTGGCTCTTGGGAATGGCTTTAGCGTGGCCGCGGGATTGCTGTGTCTTTCTGTGCTGTCTCTGGGTGTGGTCATCTTTGCCAACGGGCTCTCGCAGGCCTCGCTGTCCCTCCCGCTCAAGACCGAACGCGCTCCGGCCTTTGTGCGCCCACCGCGATCCCTGCTCGCACTTGGTGCGCTGTGCTTGCTGGTGATGATGATTGAAGGCGGCGTGGCAGATTGGTCCGGCGTCTATTTGACGACAGTGGTGCTGGCCAGCCCGGCCAGCGCTGCCTTAGCCTATGCATCGTTTTCCATTGCGATGTTGGTCGGGCGTCTGTTCGGAGACGGCTTTGTGCGCAGGTTCGGGGAGCGCACAACGCTGTTTGCGGGGGCCATTTCCGCGCTGACTGGATTTGTTTGCGTTCTGGGAACGGCAACCTTCTTGCCATCCATCTTTGGGTTCGCTCTGGTCGGTCTCGGGGCGTCAAACATCGTCCCGCTGCTTTTCTCTTCCGCATCGCGGTTGAAAGATGTGTCTTCTGGAAGTGCCATCGCGATGACAGCGGCTATTGGCTATACTGGGTTTCTTATGGGACCGCTTATCATCGGCTTTTTGTCAGACCAGTTCGGTCTGCGCATTGCGTTGATAGTGCTTTTGGGAGCCGCGTTTTTAATCGGCACCTTAGGGCCGCGCCAGCTGCGCCCGAGAAATAGCGCCGCAACATAGCCGGTTCTGCCCCTGTGTGAGCGGGATTTAAGACTTCCTTAACGTTCGGCTCACGCCCCCAAAGCTAGAGTTAATTTATAGTGATTCCGGTGGAGATTGCCGATGAAAACCAAAGCCACTACCCCAACCGTCTTGCGTTGCCCCCCGCTTTGAACTTGCCCGCTGCGATAGATGCCCAGTCAATGTACAGCGCGACGATTTTTTCGCGGACCGGCCTGCCACCGGAGGGCGCTTTGAATTCTTTGATGGACAGCTTGAATTGGTTGGAGTTTTCTGCCGATGGGCAAAGGTCCGGTGGGGGGCCTGGGCAAGATCTGACGCGGGGTGGACCGGTGGCGACCGGAGACACGGACAAACAAGCGCGGCTCTATCTATTGGGGCCCTTAAGACTTTTGGACGTCCAAGAGCAAGATCGGACGCCCCGAAGCCCGCAACAACAAGCGATGCTGGCGATGCTGGCGCTGGCGCCGAACGGGACGATTTCGCGGACACGGCTTCAGGATATGCTTTGGGGCGAAAAGGATCCTCGCCGAGCGGCACAAAGCATGCGCACCGCGCTTCATGGCCTGAGAAAGAGCCTGATCGGGTTCTCCCCCGCCCTGATCGAAGCCGATGCAGTCAACATCCGCTTGCAAGGTGTGAGCGTCGATCTATTCGTGATCGAAGCACAGGGTGCTTCGGCGATCCCCTCTCATCATCATCAGATGCTGCCGGATCTCTTGGAAGGCATCAATTTGCGCGGCGATGTGTCGGATGAGTTCGAGGAATGGCTCCGCGTGCAGCGGTCTCATTGGTATGACCGTCTCGAAGAAATCATCGAGGCCTACGAAGAAGATCCGCCCGCGCCCCAGCCACAAGCCACCTTGCCCACGGCGGTCACCCCAGCGGCGATTCCGACCCCGCTGGATGAGGCCAAGCAGAATTGGCCGGTCGTCGGACTGTTGCAGCCGGTGATCCATTCCCAATCCGCTCAGACCATGTTTTTCGCCGAAGCACTCATGGACCGGGTCGCAACGGGCTTGCGCGAATACATCGGGGCGCGTTGCTATGATTATCGCGACCTCGCCGGTGTGCCGGACCCGAGCGCGACAGCAACACGCGACCCCGACCTCTTCCTGCGCATGCGGGTCTACGAACAGGAAGGCGAATTGGCGCTGCGCATCTTGGCGATGCGACAGGCCAATCAAGAGCTCCTATGGAGCGTCGATTGCGCAAACGTTCCTGCGACAGGCGGCGCAACGGAGCATGAAAAGACGCTGGCGATGCTGGGCAAGGCCTTCGATCAGGCCGCAAAAACCTTGGAAACTCGCAACACTGTGGCCGGGGACGCTCCGATCAGTCCCTTCCACGCTCTAAGCGCGATGTTCCAGCTTGACCACACTGCGCTCGGACCGCTGAGGACGCGTCTGCACGAAAGCTGGGTTTTGACCGGAACATCGATCTACCCTGCCCTTCTTGCTTACTTGAACACGTTTTCAGTTGGCGAGCACTGGCGGTCTTTTGACGGCGCAGTCAGGGATGAAACTCGCTCACTTTTGGCCAATGCCGGCGACACGGCCCACAGCGGCGGCATTGGCTTGGCGCTTGCCGGACATGCCATGGGGTACATCCTGCATGACCGGGAAAGTTCCGCAGAGCTTTTGGACCGGGCGATCCGCTTTGGCCCGCAATCGGCCTTTTGCTGGGATCATCTGGCACTGCACCATCTTTACAATGCGCGCTACAAAGAGGCCCACTACGCCTCTGCCATTGCGCTCAAAATGGGTGAGTTCAGCCCGATCAGGTTCACCCTAGAAACCACAAGATGCATGATCAGCGCGCTTGAGGGCGACTACCGCACGGCGAGCAAAATCGGTCAGCGCATCCTGGCGCAACGGCCGAACTACGGTGCAGCGCTGCGTTATACCTCAATCAGTCTCGCGTATCTGGGCAAGGCCGAAGAAGCGAAAGACTACATTGCCCGCATCCGCAGCATGGATCCTAATTTCTCGGCTGACTGGGTCCAGGCCAACCGCATGGCGGTGCAAGACGAAACTGCAAAGAAAGTGCTCGAACAGGGATTGATCGATGCAGGAGCCTAATATGGAACACATGGGGGACTTCCAGTGAATAGTTTCAGCGATACATTACAGACGACCACGCTTTTGGTGGTCGGGGACTCATTTGAACTTGTGCCTCGTACGTCAGACCCCACGGTGCTGTCGGTCAATGTGACCGGGACTGCCAGTCCGATCAGTTTCATGGATTTGCCCTCTGGCGGAGGAGGCGCCTCTTCGGTGCTCAACCGAAATCGCAATCGGAACAGAAATCGCAACCGAAACCGGAACAGAAACCGCAATCGGAACCGGAACAGAAATCGCAACCGCAATCTTGCAGAGGATTTGGGTGCGGATTTTGCCGGCGGCAGTGATTTCGACATCCTGCTGCCTTGGCGCGAAATTGGGCTGCTGCATGAAAAGATCGACGAGTGGCGCGATTTGCCCTTAGAACTGCCCCCTTCCATCACAAAACTGCGCCACATGACCGGTGAATTGCTGGAAAAGCAGAAAAAACTGCAGACTTGGGAAGAATCCGGGCGCCGCGATGAGATCATACGTGAAATGCAGCTTGAGCTTTCGGGTTACCTCCGACCACTTGGCGTCGAGGATCCTTCAAGTTTTCCACAAACCTCCGCGCTTTTCCTGATCGTCGCTCGGCTCTGCGAAGAGATAGGGCTGCGCTACAAAGACCGGTTTGACGTGCTGCGCCCCAGCATGGCGAACCCGCAGCTTGACACATTCATTGCGAACCCCGCACATGCGTCCTATCCATCGAACCACTCCTTCCAATCCCATTCGATGGCCTTTGTTTTCTCACGCGTGGCGCCCGAACACCCCGGGATTGCGTGGCTTTTCCTCAGCGCTCGCAGGATCGCGGAGAACCGCGAATGGGCCGGTGTGCACTATCCGGTCGACACATTTGCGGGGCGCGATCTGGCCCGCATGATGACCCCTATTTTTGAATCTGTGCTTGAAGAACAGATGCTTCTTGCGCGCGCCGAATGGACTTGAGGTAATTGCTATGACGATGACACCTGCAAATAACGGCGCTGACAGCACCGGCGTTTACGCCCCTTTCAAAGCGCTTTGGCACCTAGAAGAAATCGGCGTGCTTGAGAATCTCAATGACTTCAATTCCAGTGCCTGGGACGATGCTCACACGCGCATCGTAGAGGGCAACGCCCCAGCCACTCGGGTCGCTCTGATCGACACCTCAGTGGATGATGAACATCCCAATTTAAAGAACACCATCGCCAAAGACTTGGGTGTCGATTTTTTCTCGCACAAGCTTGGCCTGCCGATCTTGGAAAATAAGGGAGACAGTCGACTTGGGAAGATCGTCAAAAAAGGTGAGGTTGATTGGCCCGAGCATCTGCCTGACGACGCTCGCAAGTTTTGGGAGGACATGATCGAGCATCTCGATCAGCATTTCGAGAAAAGCTCGCCGGAAAAAGACCACAGTTCGAAAGTGAAACCCGCGACCTCTAAAAATTTCTCAGCTCACGGCACGGCCATGGCGGGACTGATCGGTGCGCAACCGGTGACACCCGCAGACAGCAATATCAAAATGGTTGTGAACCCTGACGCAGAAGGAACGCTTGGCTTGGCCTATGCCGGGGTCGACCCCTTCTGCGAAATCATCCCGATCTCGACCAATTTCAATCCAGAGCCTCAGCAACTTATCCTCACCATGCTCTATTCGGTCTTGGTTGAGGCGGACCTGATCGTCTTAGCGCGCGATTTTCCGAAACCAGTTAGCCTTGTCCTACAGGCCTGTTACGACAGCGAAGATGACAAGCGTCAGAAGCTCAGTGAAGCGCTAGGCGTTGGCCTTCGCAAAGAAGAAATGGAAGAATGGGACCTCTTGGAAGAGTTGGTGATCGCGGTCTCCACAAAGATCCCGGTCCTGTGCGCCGCCGGAAATGGGGGAGATGATCTTGTACTGTTCCCTGCCTCACTGGCACGCAATCATCACGGAATTATTGCTGTCGGGGCACGCACGGCAGCGGGCCAAAGATCAGCCTTCACACCGGAATCAAACGACGTCACCGTTTACGGCCCAAGCGGCGATGGTGAGCGGCTCGACAAAAGAATGCAGCGCATCGACACAGTTGCGGTTGGCTATCGCGCCGGTGAACAATCGAGCTGCTACAGCGGTAAACTGCACACCTATCCGCATGAGAACCCGCCCGACGAGCACAGCTTTGCCCCGCAAGAACTGATTTCAACCGACGTGCCAGGGCGCGCAGGGTACAACAGCAGTCCCTTCGCCAAAGCAAAGGGGAAAGAGGACAAGTATCTCGACTACCGATCCTGCTTTTGCCGATTTAGCGGCACGTCAGGTGCAGTTGCGGTGGCAGCAGGCTTGGTCTCACTCGCGATCTCGGCGGGCAAAGTCACTGCGGGCAACGTGTCAGAGATCAGAGAAAAACTCACCGGCAACGCGCCCGCCAAGTACAAGACGGCTGAACCGGCCATTGCCTGGAAAAACTTCACACAATGATCTCGGGACAGTTCAACATGACCGATAACGGCACCGCCCCTGGAAAGATCAGCATGTTAGGCTACGGCCTTGTTATCTTGATCATTGTTGCGGCGAGTTTTGCTGCTGGCAAATTGGGGTTCTCAGCGGTCAGTTCAGCCGGGGTCAGCCTTGCTGATCTTGGCAAGCTCTTGGTGCTGGTCTTATTTCTTGCGATCCTCATTGAACGCGGAGTGGAGCTCATCTTGAGCTCACTCTACGGGGCAGAAGAAATCGCGATCCAGCTGCCACTGCGTGAGGCCTTGGCGCGCAACAAAGTGCGTTCCGATATGCTGGCACAGGATCTGGAGCTTTTGGTCAACCCACAAGACAGGATGCTGCTTGTCGAAGACGCAATGGGTGCCGAATCTGAGGCAATCCGCCAAGGCATATCGGACAAGGCCGCCAATGCGCGGCTAAAGCTCGAGGATTTGCGCCGGCGTAAAAAACACAGCGCCATCCTTTGGTCCTGTCTTTTGGGTGCAGCGGTGAGCCTTTCTGGCTTCCAATTGCTCAAAGCCGCGTTCTCGCCGGAGTTTGTGGCTGCAAGCTTGCCTGCCACACAGCTCGAGCTCTTTCAGCTTATCGATATAGGCGTGACCACGATCGTCCTCGCGGGCGTTGCCGAAGCAGTGCACCAGCTCCTCAACAGGGTGCTGGCGCTAGGAACAATGCCCAAGAACCCAGTCAGCTAAGCGACCAGTCTCTCGCTCCTAAAAACCTGCAGGCAGGGGCCGCTCGCTATAGATGGTCCCCCACAAGTGGACGTCTGCCGAAAGCACCGTTGAGAGGTGCGCGAACGACCGTCGCAAGCGGATCCGGTTTGGACTATGCTCCGCGTTGCACTCTTTCAGCAGGTTCGCCTGAATACTCTCCAAAGAGGCGAGTGTACGTTTGGATTGCCGCTCGAGCGCTCCAAAATCACCGGTCACACGGATGCCAAAAAGCGCTGCCCCAAACACCGGAAGAATGCCACCTAGAAAGGTAAACCAGGGCTTCCCAACGCTCTTAAGCTGATCTGACAGCCATTTGTGGTCCGTCACCCAATAAATGGCAAAGACAATTAGGTAGAGCCCCCCGACCCCGAGCGTCGCAATGAGCAACCACTTCGCTAGTTTCTCGATCCCGTGAAACAGCTTGTGCATCCGCTTTTTGTTCAATGCATGATACTTGATTTGCGGTTCCACCTCGGTTTCGAGCGCTGCATTTATGACCAGACGCAATTCTTCGCGTCCGATGACACCGCTCGGGGGTTCTATTTCGCGCAGACATGCTCTCACATACCACATCACCCAATCCTGCCCCGGCGCGCCGCCTGGGAAAAGTTCGGGTCTTAGAGGAGAGCTGCCCATTAGCATCGACAACGGCGCGGGCCTAAGCGACTCTGCAATATAGCGATAGTCGAGCCAACGTTCATGCCAATGCTTTTTGACGCCCCACCAGGTCCGCAACAAAATACCTAAGACCAGCACCAATTCGATCAGAACCAGGATCGCCTTGATCTCCAGTGTTTTCCAGTCCGAAAAAGCCGTCGCGGCACCTTCCAAGGGTGGGTAGTCGGTCGGATACAGTATGATCAGTAAGCCAAAGAACACGGCCAGGGCCGCGGAGATAAAGTTCCAGACATAAGCACTGCGATAGCGTGCAGAGAACTCATTGGCCAAACGGTCCGCCCTTCGCCATCGCCGAACGATGCAACGATCAATCCGGTTGGATAAACTCTCGCGATCCCGATTGGCATCTGCCTCAATTTTGTCGGCCGCGTCGGAGATCTTTTTCCAACGCTTTTGGTCGCCGTCTGGTCCTGTGACGAAGGAAGTTTTGAGCGATAAGCTTCCGCCTGCATTGAAGATAAACCTCAGCCAATCATATCCAAAGATGAGATAGGCATCGTCTTTCTCCTTCGCGTCATAGTAGTCTTTCAGGCTTTCGCGCGTGTCAGATTGCGTCTGACCATGGGCGCCCTTGGATCCGTTGTGGTGATCGCTCTGATCAGTCGATTGCGTCTCCGGAAAGGCCAAGAGCGTTTCCAGCATATCCTGCAACACAGGGTCGCAAGAGCCTTTTTCCAGATCAATTCGCGGGTATTCAGGATCAACTCTGGGATCCCCGCCCTGCTGTTGCGTGGGCCAAAGGATAATATTGCCGGTCTTGAGGTCCAGCCAGATAACACGATGACCACGGCGCAGGGCCTCTTCCATCGTATCGCGCGTTCCGCCAACCCCGCCACTCGGTTCTCCGTCCCAAATGGCAAGCAAAACATCGCAATGGGCCAAAACCAAGCGTCCAGCGGCCTGGTAAGCAAGCGGATCATCGTTTTCGTCCGAGACATCAAGTTCGAGCCGCGGCCCATTTTTGATTTGCCAAAGCTCCTGGAAACCGGCCCATTCTTCATCCGTGAAATCCGGGCGATAGTTGGGACGGTTTGGCGCAGGCGCCTGCATGTAAGGAAGCAAACAGCTGAGCAGGTAGCCTTCGCGAACCGCAGCTTTTGCCGCGATGCAATCGGCCCCTGCGGCGAGAGCGGTGGCAAGACGAAATTCTGGATCTTCACTCGAGTAGGCTGCGGTTTTTGTCGTATTCCCAATATCTTGCGGGTTCTGATCCTGTGCGTGGAGATCTTGAACAGCAGCAGAAAGGCACCGCAACAGTTTCGAGATCTTGTCTTCAAGACCCCCTTCTGCGATCGCCGCCTTCATCGCTTCGTTGTCTGGCCGATGGCCGGTCACGCCGACGCGTAAGGTCATTCGAGGATGCAGTTCAACACTGTCGGTCATAATATCTCCTCAAGGCAAAAGAGCTTCTAAATCATAGGTATTTGCGCACCAAGCGCGGGCAAGATCGTAGAGCGGATGGATAATGTCAGGATTATCGAGCACTCGATACTCTTTGAGCGTTGCCTCCGCGACATCCAGTCCAGCAGCCCGCAAGCGGTCTTCATCAAACGGGAGGTCAAGATTGAGTTCTGAGAAAATCGGTGTCCCAAAAAGATGATCCTCGGCGAGGGTGCCGACTTCGCTATTGACCGGTTCTTGCACCAAGGGCACGCCAAGCCACTGCATCATCATCCGCGTATGGTTCATGCCGTCCCATGTGGTCCCCATGAGCGCCTGTGCTGCCAGGCGCAATGGTCCGGCACTCGCTGCGCTTTGCGGCTCCAGGCGGCGCCGAACCTGACCACAGCCGACTGATAGAACAAAAAGCTGCTCTGGCCCCAACTCCCATGACAGGCCAAAGGCCTGCATCCGCGCGAGCATTAGCAGCGCGAGCGAAGGGTCGTTATAAGGGCTGATACCACCATCAACGAAGACACCCGGCGGCTCGTTTTCGACGATCTCAAGGACCTCTTGACTGAACAAGACAGGCGCGGCTGTGCTCGCACGCAAGAGCCGCGCCAGCGGATAATGGCGATTGCCGACAAAACTGTTGTCTGGAGGGTCTTCGAAATAAGGGGCAGAGGGGATGTTTGACACAATCCAAGAGGCGCCGGTGTCGAGACGCTTCATTACAACGGCGAATAAGGTGCGCAGCTCTGGGTCGCCCAATCGCACATCGCCGACCTCAAGACGAATTTCCTTCTCAAGCGTCGCAGCGTCATACACCGGCGCAAGCCCCAAGCGCCAAGAGGCTCGGCGTTTGAAATAGTCTTTTGCGCGGGTGAGGTAGAAATCCGCAACCTGCTCCATTGGATGGCCGAGCGCTACCGCCGCCGCAATGAGCGCACCGGTAGAGGTCCCGCCGACCAAATCAAAGACGTCACATAGCCGAGCATCGGGCCCGCGTCGTGCGCGGTAGATACCTTCTACCGCCTCAAGGAACGCGACAGCGATGATGCCACGAACGCCCCCGCCAGAGATGGAGAGTATCCGACGTGGTTCGGTCATGTCACGCGGACCACCCAAGCGTCCCTGAGCCACTCCCGAAATCCCACCGTTGCCCCAGCATGTACCAAACCCAGCAGTTCCAAATAGCGGCTAGATTAATACCCCATTCTCGGGCAATCACTAGCACAGCACTTGCGTGATCCAAGCCAGTGAATTCCTCTGATGACCTATTTCATGTGTGTGGAATGAGAGACCTTTTAAGCTTTGTAAAACGCCATGCCGCTTGGGTTTTCTTTTGCGTGATGGGCACGGTCACTTTGATCCTTGGGTTTATCGGTTGGACTGGGGCGGAAAAAGACGCACCTGCGGCGGTCTATCTTTCGCTCTTGGCCTTTGGCGGCGACGGTATTTATGCGGACGAAAAATTTTCAAACGTTCTAGAGCTTCGCATTGCGAGTTTAACTGGTTTGCTTGCCACAATCTCGGCGGTGTTTGGTGTCGTCGCTGTTTTCTTAGGAGACTCGTGGAAGAAGTTCCGGGCCAAACACCGAACCGATCACCACGTCCTCATTGGTGGGGATCGTTTTGTGTTGGACATGGAAGAAACCGCTGCCGATCTGGCAAATCGCCCTCTTACGGTGATCGTCGAAAAAAACACCCTTGATGTGTTGAGCCCGAGACTGAGCCGCACCTCTCTGCTGCCAGTTACAGGAGAAGATATTGCCGAGATTGCCTCTGCGATCGGAGCGCCGGCTCATATCACGTTGGGCGACCGGCAAAGTGTGCGTAACCTTCAGCTCGCCCGTGCTCTTTCAGCGCGGCATGCCTCACCGCACAACGAAAAACTGCACTGGCGCATTCGGTTGGAGGATGGCTCAATCGCCCGCGATTTGGAACTTTTCCATGCGGATCTACGGAAGTTTGAGGTGTTTTCAGCGGGCCAGATCATCGCGCGCTCGTTGGTGACACATATGGCGCCGACAACACTTGCGACCATGCGCCAGCAAGACCAAGTCCATATCGCCTTAATCGGTCTTGGAAGCGTTGGACTTGCGATCGCGGAAGAGCTGGTTTTGCGCTGTCATGCCCCCGATCTTAAACCATTGCGCCTGTCGATACTGGACAGCAACCCGTCGGGGGCGATTGCTCGGATGGAAAGTGAAAGGCCAGGTCTGTATGGTCTGTCCAATGTCGATATCGCGGATTTCGATGGGCTTCGCTGCGGAGAAGACGCTATTTTACAACCGCTGATTGAGTTGGAGAAGCTCGCCCCGCTCACCGCGCTGATCGTCGCAACTGGAAATGATGCGAGAAATGCGGCCATTGCCACGCGTCTCAGACAGGCTCAGTTAAACAAGCTGCGTTTGAAAGCGCCCATTTATGTGCGCCAAGACTTCCGAGACCGCATTGCGCCCACCGCATTAGTAGATCTGACGAGCCGCCCTGTTTTCTTTGGTGGGATCAGAAGCGATACCGAAGACAGTGAGATTGAAAACTTCCATGAAGAACTCGCAGAAACCCTACACAATACTTGGCTGCTCACCCAGGACAAAGACAAACAAGTCGAACAAGCCTGGAAGAAACTGACTTACTCCAGTCGTCGGTCCAGCTATCGGGCAGCGCTCTCTGCGGTCGAGCTCTTGCGCAGCGCCGGATTGAGGCCGGATCATGGGACCGGATTGGCTGGCATGCGACTCCCAAGAGCGTTGGCCGATCAGCTTCTTCGGGATGAGGCCCTGATCCTTCGGCTCTCGCAGACAGAACACGAGCGGTGGCTCACTGAAAAACGCGCCGACGGCTATGAGCCCGCTCAGTCCGGCATGCGGGACGACGAAAAGAAATTGCATCCATTGATGCGCGACTATGAAGATCTTTCCGCCGCCGACCAAAAGAAAGACGAAGACATCGTGGTGCAGATCCTCGAACGGTGTGCCGAACGCTACGACGCGGCGCAGCGAAAAAGCGTCTGGCGGCAGGAATTCAACATTGATCTAACACAGGGTGAGAACTCTATCGAAACGGCGCTATCCGCCGCGCTTGCGGATCTCCCCTTAGAGGTCGCCTGCTACAGCTTGCGGATCGTGAAGACCATTGAACCCGATACACCGTTCGCGGATATGATCGATCTGGCCAAGGCGTGGTATGCGCGCTGCGGACGGATGCCAAGTTTTACGGTTTTTGAGACACGGCGCGATCTGTTCCAGACATCTCTTTTCGAAGAGGCGTTGCGCGCTGCCAAACTTCCCAAATCGGTGGAGGTTTTGCGCGTTGATGCACGACCCCTGGGATGCTCGGACGCGGACATGGATCGACTGGATGCGTCGCGCAGGTTGGACAACCCGGTCGCGGTTTAGATCGCATAAGGCATCACGGCCATGCCAAATTCGACCTTTCGGTTCTCTGCATCGCCATGCCAAACACCATTGATTTCACTCATCAATTCGCCAAGAAAGCTGAGCGGATCGGTGATTGGGGTAAGCTGCCGGTTGCGCTGACTGAGGCTGTTCACCAGTCCAGCGTCATGGACGATCAGCGCGACCAAGGTACCTTGTCCCGCGGGCGCGGGAAAAGCGACCTGGGTATAGGCGTCAGGGATGCGTAGCGTCCCGCCAGAAAAAACTGAGGTGTTTTTCGCAAAGGCGACACTCGGGAAAAGTTGATGCACAACACCGCCATCACGTAGATCGAACAGCAGCACATCGCCGTCCCTTTGAGATTGGATTTCGAAAGCCACATGATCGCCGGGACGAATGGGTCCGCCCTTTGTTCTGTCGAGATGGACGAGTTCGAGCCTTACGTCTCTGCGCCCGCCAGTAATGAGATCAAGCATCTCCTGGACCGTCGGGGCAGAAATGGGCTCGTTGCCTTCTTCCGGCCAATCGACAACGGTCAGAATTCGGCTTGCATGGGGCACTTCAAGCTGTGGGGTAAACCCGGTTCCACGCGCGGCGCAGTCTGGGCTGGATGCGCAGAACGCCTCAGAGCGCGCGTTTATGTAGGCCAGAAGCTCTTCCCGGCTGGTGTGACCATTGTCATTGCTGTCGGCTCGGTCATCCAGAACCGCTTCGGCGAAGTTTTTGGTGAACACACCATGGGACTCGCCCTCATAATCGGTCTCCCAGGCAAGCTGGTAGGACGCGGCAGAGGACCAGACCTCCAGCAACCCAGTAGATGGCCGGTCGCTATTTGTGATGCTGGCATCTTGTTTGAACGCGTCGGTATCACGCGACCTCGACCGCGTTTCCGAGACACCACGTAAGTTTTCGAGCCGTGCCGGCACAAACCGCGCCCTCGCAGCGGTCGAGGCCACCACCGGCGTGAGCGATCGCGACACTGTCCCAGAGTGGCAGGCATCAACAATCGCCGTCACGCGCCGACCGGCGAGGCGTTTGAACAGCGCATCAAGCTCATCATCGGTGACGACCCCGGATCGGGCATCAGAGTGGCGAAAATCGACCATGACCAATGCCTCATCCCGTCCCTCTTGACCTTCATCACCATCAAGGTCGGCGATCTGCGTGCCATGTCCGGAATAATAGATGAACACGCGATCTCCCGGCTGCGTGCCGTCGATCAGCCAGTCTTGAAAGGCACCCAAGACCGCACCGCGGGTCACGTCATCATCGGCCAGAGTCAGAATTTGGGACGTCTCGAAATCAAACTTTTCGGTCAAGACCCGTTTCATCAGGCGAAGATCGTTTGCTGGTCCTACCAGGGGCGCTGCGTCCCCGTTGTAAGCACTGACGCCGATCAGCAGCGCGCGATCCTCTGCGATAGCGAAACTTGCGACACTCAAAAACGCCGTCAATACCAGTGCGAGCCGTTTCATCTTACTGATCCTGTGTGACAATGCTGAAATGACCAAAGCTGGCACCCCCTTGAGCCAGTAGGCGGGTGACGATGGCGCTAAACTCGCTGGCAGGCAGCGCCCATTTCAAAGCTTGGCGTAAATCTGCGGGCTCTTCATCTGTGAGGATGACGATCAACTCATCGGAGCCCAATGGCTCTGATGCTTCCGCATCGAAAGTAATTGTTTCGCCCAATGGCAGCGGTCGTCGTTCCGTTCTATCGATAGGATAGACCAGCTGCACTTCGCCATTATTGGCTAGGTTGAACACTGTCATATAAGGACGCTTGAGGGGGCCAATTTGGATTTGGAATCCGGTCCCTATGGTCAATTCGCGATGCCAAGGCGCGCCTTCCACGATGATGGAAAGGTCCGTCCCCGACTGCACCACGCCCTCGCGCAGCAAATTCAGCAAGGCGAATTTGTCATTCACTTCCGTCAGACGGTTTTCGTCAACGCCATAAGCAATGGTTTCCCCCATTGCGTCAGTGATGTTCCCAGTCTCAGGGTCCCAAGACGCCCCTGGCGCTGACGGCAGAGCGGAGGCTGTCGAAGCTTGCGGCAGCTCCGCCTGGGCCGTGCCTTCGTAATCCCAGGTCGCGTTCGGATCGCTCCAGCCGGTTTCGTCCGGCACCAAAACAGCAAAATCAGGTCCATCAACTGCACTGAGTTCCGGCAGATGCCGAGCACCATTAAAACTCTGAGCCGTTCGTGGAATGAATGCGGACAGCTCGTCGCGGCTCAGCGCGCCATCCTGATCAAGATCGGCCGCCATCGAAAGCGCCCTGGCGAAAGAATAGCTCAATGCACCGTGATATCGGTTGTCGATCAACACCTCTAAGACCGGCTCGGCCTCTCGAGATCCCGCCATAAAAACCACGTTCTCGATGGTCTCTTCTTCTGTCTCTCGCATATTTTCCAGAGGCTTGCGCCGAATATCGGGGCCTAGCCCAAGGAGGCTTTCAAAGAACCGCGCACGCCCACCGCGTGTGATAGTGCCCGAAAAACAGCTATCGGCGACAAAAAGCACCTGCACATCTTTTTCGCCTGCCGCCAGGAACCATTGGTGCAGCTCATCATCGATGAGTTTTTCCTTTTTCCCTTCAGAGGTTTGTTCGTTGTAGCTTGAGAAAACGAACATCTCGTCGGTCACATCATCCGGCTGCGATCTGCTGGCTTCGTCACCATTTTCATCGGCGATGCGCGCGCCATGGCCAGAATAGGTGAAGATAAGCGTGTCCCCAGATTGCGCTTTGGACAACAGATCATTCCAAGCGCTTCGGATTGAGTCATAGGTCGCCTCTTGGTCTAGCAAAACGCGCAGATCGGAAACGCCAAAGGTCTGTAGCGCCTCAGCAATCAGTGTTGCGTCATTTTTGGCACCCTGTAGGTCGGCGATGCTTTCATAGTCATCGATACCGATGACCAAGGCGTAATTCGCCGCGATCACAGGGGACGAAGCGGCCCAGGCGACACAGAGTGCTGCTAAGAGCGGCTGATGCATGTTCAGCTCCCGCGTTCGACGACATCAACTTCAACCCGACGGCTCATTTGCCAACGTTCTTCCTCGCTATAGGCAAAACTGGTGTCGGGTTGAAAAAGCTCTTCCTCACCGCGTCCCTCAATCCCCATGTCAAGACGCAGGCCTCGGTCCACCAAATAGGTTTTGACCGCTTCTGCACGGCGCAAAGAAAGCGCTTGATTGTAGCTATCAGAGCCCCGTTCATCGGTGTGACCAATGATGGTGATACTTTCGATATTCGCCGGGTCCAGCGCGGCAAGGCAGGAATAAAGCTCATCCGCCGCGGACTTACCCTCATCCGTCATTGTGGTCTCGTTGGTCACGAAACGGATCGGCGCAACGATCTGCGCGGTCCAAAGGCTCGTCGTCTGAATCTGACAAGCCGGACGTCCAGGGAGTGTCACAAAGCCAGAGGCCAGAAGGCGCATGTCATTGGCCTTGCCAACCAAAGCAGTCATCGCATCCTCACCTGGTGGCACATCAAGATAGCTTGACGAGGGATCCGCCAATATCTGCGCATCCTGGATGGCGAGCTGATACTGAAGCGCAGCCTCGTCATAGTCTCTGCGCGCGCGCGCTGCATCGCCTAGTGCATTGTGGACCTGCCAAATGCCCCCGAAAGCAGCCGCGCGCCGCAAGCTCGGTTCGGCCTCTTCAAGGCTGCTGAAACTACGCGCTGCATCGTAAAGAAGTGAAAGAGACAACCAGCGGCCAATCTGTTGCTGTTCGCTGCCAGTACATCCACGTTGCAGCGCTGATTCGCGCAGCGTGCTCAGGGCTGTGCTGCTCTTCTCATCGAGAGTCGAAAGTATCTCGTCAGCCTCTTGCAGCGGATCGCAGACGGCCCAAGCTGAGGATACCCAAAGCGAAGCGACAAGCCCGCCGGCCGCACACATCCTCATTGCGTCACCTGCAATATCCAAGGCACAAAGGAAGACACCCGCGTATAGACACCAAAGCTTCCCGCCCCACGGCAGCCTTTTTTTCCCCAACTCACAATGCCCACCTGCACCCAGCCGGTTGGGCCCTCGCGGATCACCAGCGGCCCTCCACTGTCACCATTGCAAGCGGTCTGATCCCCAGCATTGTACCCGGCGCAAAGCATCTCGGACGTGACTTGAGTGCTGAAATTGCGGCAAACCTGTGCGGGTTGAACCAGAAGGTTGACCCCGAGCATTTGATCACTGCCGCGACCGCTTTCGGTTCGTCCGTAACCAGTCACTCGTGCGCAGGTAAAATCTGCCATCAAGGCAGTTTCCATCTGTGGCGAGGCAAGCGTGATCACAGCGGTTTGAGGGACATCCAGCGGGTCTTTCAACCGTAGGACCGCGATATCTGCAGGGCTCGGGACCCGGTCGCGGTACCGCGAATGGACAATGATCGAGTCCACCTCTGCCGTTTGGTTCGCCTGCATCATCTCGAGCTGACTGTCACCGCCATAAAGCACTGTGACTTGGCCCGGTTGGGCCTTTCCGTTGGGGCCGTTGATTTCCTTGCCCACCACACAATGCGCCGCTGTCAGGACAAAGCCGCGACTGATCAAAGACCCGCCGCAACCAAAACTGCCGTCGCCGTCCGCGCTCCGGACTATCAAGGCAACCTGATAAGGTGCCTCTTGATGAGAAATCTGATGTCCACCTATAACCCGGCTGACCGTGCGCCCAGAGACATCGCGACACGCAAATGACTCTGCCTCTGCCGCACCAAGGCAAACACCCATGATCAAGATTTGTCCCAAAATCCGTCGCGGTATCTCTCTCAAAGCGTTCATTGAGCAATTGTCCTGTAGCGGATGACTTGCGCGGAATAGGGCGCACTTGATGCCCTCGCGCCACTGGCTTGGCCGTGATCGGGGATCAGCGGGATATCCTCTGGACCGAATTGGCCGGAAAGATCGGGGCTCCAATGCAGATAAACCTCTGCGGGACCCAACGGCTCCATCACTTCAAAGCCATAGCCTTGCACAGCATCACCAAGGCATATCTCTTGCCCCGCTTCGATATGGCCCCCTTTGCGTTTGCGATCTTCCGGCGTGAAATCATTCGGAAAGATCCTCACTGGTGGCTGACCGTCGAGCGTTTTAGACCATACAGACAGGTACCCGTTGCGCTTGGCCTCCGCGCAGACCGACACGAAATCTCCAATCGCAAGGCTCGGATTGTCGAACGCGATCCGCGCCCAGCTTTGGTCCGCGGCATTATAGAGTTTGAGATGCGCAACCAGGGCGTCTCCCACCGACCGCGCTACCGGGACCTCATTCGCCCGCTCTTGCGCGTGCGATTGCACGCCCAAAATCATCGTAAGCGCAAGGGCCAAGCTGCCCATGAGAAGGCTAAAACGGGGTCGAATACGGGCCAACAGCATCTCTGTTATCTCGGATCTCTCAGGATGCCAGCGATCATCGCCGTGTCATGACCTGGCATCATCACAAAGAATTCGAAAGGGCGGTCGAAAACCAACAACGGTGATTCTGGTACCCGGACCGACCGTACACCGATGGCTGCTGTCGCGGCGGCTGCTTCTGCCCCTTCTTCATCTGCGCGAAAGAGAACCGACTGCAAAACCGGACCGGGCACTGACGGTGCAACCGTTAAGTACGCAAATCCCTCCGCCATCGCAGCCGATAAGCCGAGCGTCTTAACCAACCCGGACAAATCCAAGTCAGCGGTCAGATCAATGCGCGGCATGGCCACCTGCACTAGGCGGTTGTCATCGGCACCCTCATCGCTGGCTTCAAGCTCACCGGTGCATGTCATCGCAGCTTCTTCGGCCTGCGGACGCAACACGAGATGACCTGCTTCTGCAAAGCTCAGCGCGACAAGGACACCCTGTTCCGAATCCTGGCAGAGCGCAGCAACAGGGCTCAGCATAAAGGGCACCTCGACAGTTTCATCACCCGTGAGATGAAAGTCGCGCGGGATTGTCTCGTCTGGATCGAAAGGAACACGCCAAGCGTCCTTAAAAACCAGAGCGTTGGTCAAAACAACGCTGACACCGACTAAGGGGTCAGTGATCAGGTCTTGGATCCGGCCCTCGGTGGCCTCGCGCACCCATTCATTGATCTTCGTCTTACCATCTTTAGCCATGTCCAGCGAAACCGGCGGTGCGTCCCAGTCCGTTGTCAGGGTCTTGGATGCCTCCGCAGTCGGCACGGCAGTTGTGTCAAACCAGGCCGCATTCGCGCTTACAACCGTGCTCGGCATAAGAGCGGTAGGCGGTGTTTCTCCCAATCCTGCTCGAGAAAGCGCAACCACATCCACAAGGCTTTGGGGCGAAAGCAGAACATTCCCCTCACCATTGCCTAACGCCTGAAGTGCTTGTTGCGACAGCGGATCAGGCAGAGCAATTTTGACGGCCGTGTCGGCCCACAGAGATTGCGCCGAAAGCCCGAGTACGAGCAGCGCAAGCCCCTGCGAGATGGCCGCTAAACGCATTCGATCTGCTCCTTTACAGCAAATGGCTGATTGGTGAGGTTTCGCACCCCACTGCAGAGCATGCGCGCAACGGGCGCCATGCCGCTATCTTCTCCCTGTTCACCTTCTCCAGGGAGTGTTGGGGCCGCACCGCTCGGACTGTCGTCAGCAGACACCGTGCTCAGAACCAAGGTCAACTCTGCCCAAGCCCCGAACTCAGGGAGAACCTCCACCGGACTCGGAGCTTCGGGTTCTGGATCCGGGCTTGCAGGCATTTGCAAGGGCGACACGCCCAGTGCACGCGCCACACCCTCACCCGCACCTGGGGGCGTGATCTCAAAAGGTCCAATCGGCGCTGTTTCCATCATCGCATCCAAAGAAAGAGACTTCTCGGACACAATGATCTTGATCAACTCAAGCCCAGGTGGTCCCGCAGCGACGATGCGTGCGCCTTCACCGGGTAACTTATAGGTCTGCCCAGCCTGGAAAAAATTCCGTGACTCAAATTTGTTAGGAAAGAGCTGAACAATACGCCCGCTTTCATCGACGTTCAGAACCAGGACATAGGCTGATTTGTCTAAGCTTACAGAAACATCAACTGGATCACCAATACGGTAAACCCCATCGAAATTGTTGAGCGTCGCTGTGATCGAATACGCGCCTTCGCTCGGCTTTGCTTCTTGTACTGTAATTTGCTCGACGCTCAACGCGCGTTGGCTTTGCGCGATGGCCGGCGCAACTATCAGATGGATCGACAGGAGACTTATCACAATTCGGAAAAAATGCATGTGAGGACCCGGTCAAATAGTCGAAAAATTCCGGGAATTGACAATCCGTAGTTTTATAAAACCAGCGTAATTTAGCATCAACTTCTCATTCGTTCAAAAATATGACTGCCGACACTCGTTTAGACCACGATGCGGCGTTTGGAATCGCCCGCAAACGTTCCTCGCTGAGGGGACCCTAAGTCAAGTTAAACTATGTCTACCGTGGCAGTGGAGCGTGATAACGGCATTTCATCAGCAAAAATACCGCCTCTGTTGGAGGCCGGAACGGCGGCAAAGCCTTCATAGGCACCAAGCCTGTGCTTTCGATAATATACAATTGTAACAATATTTTGTGAGACTGCCCGCCCCAGTTGCATGGCGGATCTAAGGTCGCCAAGCAAGATGTTAATGTGCGCTAGGACTCATAAATAAGCGGTAAACTCTGGGTTGAGGGCAAAAATTCTAGCTTCTGATTTGGGCTTTGGTTAGACTTCTTGACGTGGCGTCCAAATGGTCTTTTCTATAGGTCGCTGCTGGATTTCGCAGATCAGTCAATTGGGGTAAGGCATATGCTAGAATCCTTGAATCGAACTGTTAGAATTGGATTGATTGCTGGGTTTTTAGGGGTGTCATTTGCACCCGCAACCAACGCGCAAGCATCCTTCTCGTATGAACAAATTGTGACTGCCCTGATGCCGCAAATGGCGGCCGATCGCGGAGTTACACGTCCAAATCAGAATGCAAATGCAGTCGCGCTGCAAGCCTCCGGCCAACCGGTGGCCAAGCTTCAAGTTGGTTTCGAGGGCGAGTCTCATCTTTTAACGGTAGATGGGATGAAAACTTTACGCACACTTGCTGCGGCTTTGGAAGATCCCCGCTTACAAAACTCAAAGTTCCAGATATTGGCTTATGCCTATACGCCGAACGCACCGGCTTCGGCACAGCCTGTCTCTGCCCGGCGCGCGCAGACTGTCCTAGAACATCTGCAAGGCTTCTACGGAATGGGCACGGACAAGTTCTTGGGCGTTCAAGGTATGGGCGCATCGGCACTGAACTCCGGCAATGCCGCCGATCCTATGAACCAGCGCATTGAAATCGTGAACATCGGAAACCTTTGAGGCGCTGGTCGGCGCCAAACGTTATCAATCTGCAAAAGGGATAGTTTCATGGAACAGATCACCTCCCGCAGGGTTCGCAACATCGCATTCGCAGCGATCCTCGTGGTCACCACACCCGTTCAAGCATTTGCTGCCAAAGTCGCCCTCATCATTGGCAATAGCGAGTATGAACACGCAAGTCCGCTGGCCAATCCTAAGAATGACGCGCAAGCGATTGCAGCTAAGCTGCGCACGCTCGGCTTCGAAACGCTGGAAGGCTATGATCTCGGCGCTGCAGATATGGCGAAAATGGCCCGCGAGTTCGCTCGCGAGGTGCGCTCAGCCGATATGGCGCTATTTTTCTATGCCGGTCACGGCATTCAGGTGGACGGCCGCAACTATCTTATCCCTGTCGATGCCGTAATGGATGATGAGCTTTCCATCGACTTTGAGGCCTTCTCGATCGACGTGATCACCAAGCAGATGGAATATACCCAAGGCGCCAATCTGCTGATCTTGGACGCCTGTCGCGACAATCCTTTCCAGGACAAGCTGGCGCGTTCTTTGAAAGGCTCCACACGCTCCATCGGTGGGGCCGGACTGAGTGAGATGAATGTTCAGGACAATGGGTCGGGGACGGGCATTGTCTTCGCAACAGAGCCAGGCAACGTCGCCTTGGACGGCGATGGACAGCATTCGCCTTTCACCGAAGCGCTGCTGAAGCATATCGGCACCCCCAATGAACCGATCACCACGATCATGTCGCGTGTGACCGGGGATGTGTATCGTGCCACGGATCAGCAACAGCGTCCTTGGTTCAACCAGTCGTATACCGATGAAGTCGTTTTGCATCGCGTTGCGGCGGCACCAGCCGCACCCGTAGAGACCGCAACCGACGCGCCTGCTGCCGCTGTATCCGTTGTCGATCTCGAAGAAGAAAAGTACATGTTTGAACTCGCGCGGGAATCCGGTTTTGCTGAGGATTACCAAGCGTATTTGGACTTTTACCCAAACGGTCGCTATGCCCGCTTCGCACGGATTGCTATTGAGCGTCTGCAGGGTGCTGAAGAGCAAACTGCGGGCCTAGCACCTGCCCAGCCGGAAGCACCAAATGTAGCCGCCGCCACACGAGCGATCAGCACCTATGATCCCTCGTTGCCTCTGGTCTTGAATGTGACACAGCATGTCATCGTCGCACCTGCAACTCAGATCACAGAGCAGGCGCTAAACATGGACAGAGACAAGCGCCGGGAAATCCAGGCGCGTCTCAACGCAACCAACAACAATGTTGGCACACCTGATGGCGCCTTCGGTCCCAATACACGCCGCGGCATCGCTGCTTGGCAAACCTCAAATGGACTGCCTGCAACGCAGTACCTGAATTCTTTGCAGCTTGAACTGCTGACCAGCCAAACTGAGGCAACCTACGCCGCATATATGGTCACGCAATCCACCAGCAGCGGCGGCAGTCGGTCATCCTCTTCGAGCCGATCCAAGAAGAGCAACGGAGCCGTGAACTCCTTTGTCAAAGGGGTGGGTGAGGGCATTGGCAACGCCTTCGGAAATAAGCTCTTCGGCAACTGATTTGCCAAAAATGATGACCGCATAGATCATCCCGATTTCGGCGTTGGGCAAAACAATTGCCCACGCCGCAACTTTTTCCGTCAGTGTTTGACCCGCGGCGATTGTCCGGACCAAGCCACAAAAAATTTTGGTTGGTGGCATTCTCCCTGGGTCAGAACACAGACTTTTAACTGCCAGACCAACGCTTTAAGGGTGACGTTGCGACGGTAATTGTGAGATCGTCTCAACATGGCCTTCATTCCTGGATGCAAAAACGACCTGTTTATCAGTTATGCCCACGCGGATAATATTCGTGGCTCTGACGATCATGGGGTCGTAGAAACTTTCGTTCAGCGACTAAGGGAGATGCTGAACCAAAGGCTCAGCCAACAAGGGGTTGAGGTGTTCTGGGACCAAACGCATCTGCGCGCCAATCAAGTGTTGGATCAGGCTTTGACCGAAGAGGTCGGTGGATCAGCGTTGTTTCTCGGCCTTGCCTCGCCGGCCTTCGTCAATAGCCAGTACACGCAGCTGGAACTGGATTGCTTTCGGCGGCACAACCCCTCCTCAAACCAGCAATTCTTTGTTGAGTTATTGCCACTAGAAGAAACTGGCCAGGCGCGGTTTGGGCTATCGGAACATCTGCGGTTTGAGTTTTGGCGGCGTTCCGGACCGACCGGGCAGACACCTATGATGCTCGACATAAAGACCGATTGGGAACTCTACATGACAAATATCACACAGCTTGCCAATCAGTTGCGTGATGCATTGGTCGATATCCGGAATGCGCGCTCGTCCGGCGGCACCAGAACAAGGCCGATCGCGCCAAGTGCTCGTTTAGATCCAGAGATTGATGAAACGCAATCTTCTGATCGCGGCACCGTGCTGTTGGCGCAATCAACCGAGGATGTGGATTTTGAACGCGAACAGGTGCGGGCGGCGCTTATGCAGCTTGGTATCAAGGTCGTCCCAGAGTTCCACTATCCACAAGGCGGCGAGGAGTTTCGCGCAGCCTTCGAAAAAGATTTGCAGGACGCTGATTTGTTCGTGCAATTGCTCGGTCGAACAGCGGGACGCCAACCACCGGATATGCCGGACGGCTATCCCATGTATCAGGCTGACGCAGCCCAAGCGGCGGGTGTCGAGCGGCTCGGCTGGCGCCATCAGGAAATCGACCTTGAACAGATCCCACAAGAACATCATCAAAGTCTTTTATCCGCAGAACATGTGATCGCCTCAGGATTGGAAGCGTTCAAATCTGAGATTGTCGAACGCCTGGAAAAGATCAAGAAGCCTGCGCCTGAAAAGCTCAGCACATCACACTACTTCATAGGCGCCGATGCCAGCGACGAACACATCGCCTCAGAGCTTTTGCAGGCTTTTGGTGCGCGCAAACGTTTCGCGGCAATTCCCTGTTTCGATGACGATCCGCATGAGCGGGACGAGGATATCTGGTTCAACCTCACCGAAAGTGATGCGGTTTTGATGATGCAGGGCAATGCGCCCGTGTCTTGGGTGCGAAGCTTCCTGAATCGCTTGAGACGCGCGATTGCCCTGCGCGAAACACCTCCGGAATTCACGGTTTTAGTGAAAGCGCCTCCGAAGGGCGGTGCATCAATCAACCAAAGCTTTCCAAGTCTCGAAGTTATCGATTGCACCGATGGCTTCGACATCGACCGGATCTTTCACGTATTGGAACCGCGCTTGTGACCAATCCGCAAGCTCGACTGCCCTATCCCGGATTACGTGCCTTCAACACTGACGAGGGTGATTTATTCTTCGGACGGGACGACGCGGTTGCAGAACTGATCCAACGATTGCACAAAACCAGGTTTCTGGCTGTCTTAGGTGCGTCGGGCTCTGGGAAGTCTTCACTTGTTCGCACCGGTCTGTTCGAAGGGCTCGAGTTGGGCTTGCACCCCGCGGGCTCTGAGTGGTGTTTTTGCGACTTCGCCCCGGGCGGTCAGCCGATCCGAAGTCTTGCGCGGGCGTTGAAGACCATCCATTCCGGCGAAGAAACCACCGAAGCCACTCTGGACGAACAACTTGATGCACTGGAGTGGAACCTCCGACGCGGGCCTCGATCACTGGTCGAATGGATCGAAGATGGGCATATCCCGGAATCAGCGCAGCTATTGGTGCTGGTCGATCAATTCGAAGAACTGTTTCGCTTCTCGCAATATGAGGAACGCGAAACCGCGGAGGCGTTCGTCAAACTGCTGACGGAGGCCGCCGATTGGTCAGAAGGCCGGATTCATGTGGTCTTGACCATGCGATCGGAATTCCTGGGTGCCTGTGCATTGATCCCCAATCTGACAGAATGGATCAACGCGGGCAGTTACCTAACACCGCGGATGACGCGCGAAGAGTGCCGTCAGGCGATCGTTGGACCTGCCCGCCTGGTTGGGACCGAGATCGAGCCCAAATTGGTCAACACGATTCTCAACGATCTCAGCAGTTTCGCGCCTTGGGGGGCGGAAGACCTTTCGGACCAGCTGCGTGCGCTGTCACGTCGCGCGGATCAGTTGCCGGTTATGCAACATCTGTTGAACCGCCTATGGCAACTGGCTGCAGATGATGATCCCGTCGTTTTGACCAGCGAGGCCTATGTCGCCCTGGGCGGCCTGAAAGGTGCGATTGACGCCCATAGCGATGAAATCATCGCAGGCCTCAGCGATGCTGAAAAAGCGATTGTGCCAAAGATTTTTCGCTCACTTGTCCGTGGTGTGTCGCTTGAAGCTGCGACACGCCGTCCCCTGCGCGTTGCGGACCTCGCAAACGAGATTGACGCTGATCCGATGGTTTTGGCCCCAGTGATCGACGCGTTCCGCGCCACCGGCGCGAACTATTTACGGCCCGACATCTCGCAGCCGTTCAGTCCGGATATGATCGTCGATATCAGCCATGAAAGTTTGATCCGTCAATGGACCGATCTGTCCGCCTGGGTTGGGGAAGAGGCCGCCGCTGCGGCATCGCTCCGCCGATTGGCCAATGCTGAGGCGCGGTACAGTGCCAATGAAGGCGGGCTTTTGGCAGGGCTCGATTTGGACACCATGTCAAATTGGTGGCACGAAACGGACCCAAAGCCGGCCTGGGCGAAGCGCTATGTCAAATCGCTTGAGCCCTTGGAAAGCTTTCTTACTCAGAGCGAAATCGCAGAGCGGACAGAGCAAGAACAAATTGAAAAGCGCCGACGCCGCAACACCCGTGCCTTGGCAACCCTGGCGGGCACGGCCTCTGTCATTGCCATCATCGCTCTGGTCGCGGTTTTCTATGCCCGCCAAGCTGCCACCTATGCACAGGAAAAAGAGCAAGAGGTCGCTCAAGAACGTGGAAAACTGCTTACCAGCACAGAGAAATTGGCACTTGGCTTTGTTGAAAGACTAGAAACGAACGCCGCGATACCGGCATCCGAGAAGCTCGGGCTGATCCAAGACACAGAACAGGCCCTGCTCTCAATTGAAGAGGTCTCCGGACCGTCGCCCGAACTAACGCACCAGCGCGCTGAGTTCTATTTGGCGGGCCTGAACGCACTGCGCGATGCAGGAATGTGGGCCTATGAAAGCAATTTGGCGGGGCGGCTCGAGACTTTATTGACCGATGCGCGAGACAGCTGGACGCCCGAACCTGATCTTGAACGCGCCGCGGCCTTAGCCTTGGCCGAACATGCCAGCGCGGATCTTGACCTTATCCGAATGGAAACGTGGCTAGAACGCGCCGACGAACTGTCGCGTGAGCAAGACTTTTCCGCCGTCGAACGATTAGAGATCCATGTTCGGTCAGAGACACTTCGCGCCGCGACTTTGTTCGATGTCGGAGATTTCGCAACCCAATGGGACCGTGTCGAACCAGTGCTCAAAAGCTTCAGGTCGGAGTGGCAAGATGCCCTGGGCGCGCCAGAGACCCTTGCAGAGGCAGAAGGACGCTCGATCGCAGCAATACGCTATGCGATTGCCAATGCAGCACTGGATGGCGCGATTGCGTTGAGAAATCTCGATTTCGAGGAACGCTACGACATCTCGCCTGATCCGTTCATCGAGATGGCCGACAACGTCGCTCTGGAACTTCTGAACAGCGATGAGATGGATTTCCGCCGCCTTACGCTGTTGCGCGCGAAGATCGATTCCACAAAAGCGAGCATCTTCTACGAACGTACTCCGCATATGGGAGTGCCGAGAACACTCAATGACGCGATTTCCCGGCTAGAGACCCTTGCGCGCGAAGATCAAAGCAATGGTGAAACGCGCCACCGGTTGCTCACAGCCTTGGTGATGCGCGCGAATTATGCTGCAGCGGCAGATCAGTTTGGTCAGACAGAGGCCGATGTCATCGCTTCTGAAGCGTTGCTCGATGATTTGCAGACCCGTGGGTTGCCACAAAACCGGCTGATCTGGGATACCACATGGCTCCGCGCCGCGCAGTGGATTCTGGAACGTCGGGCACCACTTCCCAGAGTGTACATCGCGCGGGATAGTATGAGCGAGACGATCAAGCAACTCCGGCAAACAGGCACGCTGCCAGCGGAAGCTTTGTTTGAATCCGAGATGCTGCTGGCAATGATGGATTTGGACAACGCAGCACAACAAGGCAGTCTCGACCACGATCTTGTATCCTCTGCGCTTTTTGTTCTGGACAATTTCCAAGTTGATGCGATGGACGATCCAAACGCCTATTATAGCTTGCATCAAAGGGCGAATATCTATGGCGCGCTACTGCATCTGGGCGAAAAACGTCTGACGCCAGAACTTTTCTGGGAGCTCCATGACGAGGCGATCGCAGAAGCCAAAGCGCAGCAAGAACTTGCGCCGCGCCTCTCTGAACCCGTCGCAAGACAGGCTTTTGTCCACCAAGCTGCCGCTAACACACATCACATTATGGGACGCACAAGTGAGGCAAAGACCGCTTTGGGACTGGCTCTGACCACCTTCCGAGATGCGCTAGAGCTCGATCCCGGTCAGCCCGGTCACCTCACCTCGGCACTGATATCGGCCGATCTTTATTTGCGTGCAGCCCGCAGCCTTGATCAGGAGCTGCAAGCGCTCCGAGAGATTGATATCTATCTGCCAGAGACCTTGGGATCACTTGATAGTCTGCCACTTGTGTTGGCGTTGATTGAGCGCTTTGAAAAACTCCAACACTTGGTCCGTGGCAGCGACGATGACGCAAGGCCTGAGGATCAACCGATCGACATTCTAATCGCCCGCGTGGCGCTGGACAAAAAGATCGATGCACGGCTCGCGCTTGCCCGCGATATCGCCAATCAACTTGCTAGAGATCGGCGCGCGTCGCTCAGCGCCGAAGCACGACGGGAGGCCCCTATTGTCCTTGGCGAGCTGCGCAATTTGGACCGTGAGGATGCCTTTAGCGGGCGCGAAGGCCTTGGTTGGGGACGCGCACCGCTTCTGCATGCGAGTTGGCGCACTCTGGATGGAGAAGACTTCGAAGCAAGTTTTGGCCTGATCGCTGAGGTTTTGGATGCTGACGAAGAAAACTCTCTGGTTTATCTGCGCGAAACTGCGCTGTCTTTCTACGACGAAGGTGCATTGGTCGAGGCGCAGTTCGGCTTCGGCCCCAGAGCGCCCGTTCGCAGTTTCGTCATTCTCAACAGCGAAAAGGCAATTGAATTGGATGGGTCGATAGAAGCAATCCATCGCGCAAACGCGCTCGGTCCCATCAAAATGGATCAGGCTCACAGCGTCGGAGCTTACCTACGCTTCTACACGCATTACTTTAACGGGCGTCAGGGTGAAGGCAGTTTCGCTATTTTTGAGGCGGCAGAGGCGTTGCCTTGGCAGACCGACCGCAGCGGCAACGATCTGGCCCAAGCCCATGCCGTGATGCGTCCCTTGGTGCTTTGGGCCACACCCGAAACACCCGGTCTTTGGAAAGCCACAGCAACGATTCTGCACAACCAGGCGCTTTACCATGCGCAGTTTGAGATCTTTCAAGACGGCCTGGTGAAGATCGCCGAAGGCATTCCCATGGCCGAGAATTTAAACACCCACATCTTGAGAGTGTCCGACCGTCGCGCAGGGACCCTCCCCGGCGAGGCTCCCAAACCTGTTGCGATTGATCTAGAGGCCTTACAAATTGCACCACCGACGTCCACCGCGAGCTCAACGCGATAGGTTTCCGCCTGAGGAGCCGAACCGAGAGCTAGGGTAAGTCCACGGTGTCTAAAGCGTCGCGGAACCTTATGGCGCGCTCTGCGATGCCCCGACCTTTGGTCGTGCCATAGCGCTTTTCGTGCTTGTTCTTGTCGCCGTTCACGATGGCACGCGCGCCGATAAAGTCGAAATCCGGTCCTTCGCCGAAGGCCGATAGGATCTTGTTGGGTCCACAAAACCCATCTTGGCTCATGCCATAGACCAAGATCTCCGCAGCCACAGCGGGATCTTTCACGTCATCGGGATCATTTTCCAAATCGCGTCCCACGATTTTGCCATAACGACGATAGTTGTAGCGAAACGTCAGTTGCACATAGCCGCGCCCACGAAACAGAAACCCGTCGCCGTCTTTTTCGTTCAGATTGCTGTTCTCATATGCCAACTGCGCCGCACTTTTGCGCCAGTTTTCTTCCATCGGGTGGCCGAAATTGCACTCGTGCTGCGCCGTGGCAAGGACATAGGCAATGTGAGAGCGGTCGGTGACGCCCCATTTATAGCAGGCCTCCAAAATCCCAGGCAGTGCCGCTTTGGCGCGTTTGCGGTTCAAGGCGGGATCGGCCGCCTTCGCGACGGCTTCCGCGGCTTCTGCGATGATCTCCGGAGTGAGACCCGCGACCGATTTCGGTTGTGTTTCGGCCCCTGGTGCCGCCGTGCCATCCGGCAACATCACACGATCCCCGGCCGAAATGCGCCGCGCACTATCCGCATCATAGTGCGTGCCATCCTCATCCCGCAGCTCTCGCCAGCGCGCACTATCCCCGAGCTCGCGCCGGGCAATGGCCGAAAGTGTGTCACCACGCTGGATCGTCACAAAACGCATCACCGCCCCAGTCACCGCGTCTTTTTCAATCCCGCCGATGGTGCCTTCGAGCGTGACCTGACCAGAAGGCTCAACCTTGATGCCAAGCTCCAGTGCCTCGGCAAAGTCATCGGCCCGCACACACAGCACCTCTGACTTCAGATCGACCGGGATCATTCGGTGAGACAGCACAATTGGGGCTTCACTCGGCACGATCTGAACCCCATTGGCCTCATCTTCCAGGCTATCATCTTCGGGCAGACCCAGCAGAACCGGCGCTGGCCAGCCCATCGCCTGACAGGTGGGTTCCAGTGCGATCCACGTGGCGGTATCGTAATCTATCACTCCACCCGACACCTTACGCCCGGAAATCACGAGATCACTCTGACCGGTGCCATCGGTCTCAGCGGCTTCGCCCGCGATGTCTTCTTCCATCGCATTTCTGATCAAATCGCGCAGATAGTCGCCGGTTTCGCGAAAGGTCAGATCGCGCTTCCACGGCAGCACCATCGGGTCCCATTTGAAATTTTGTTCCACATTGAGGATGTCTTGCACCTCGCCATGCCCAAGCACGGTTTCACGCGTCACAGGGATGTCGTAGCGTCGGCAGATTTGCGCCACCAGCCGCGCCATGACCTGCACTTGGATCTCGCGCAGGGGAAATCTCCCCGCATCGAAAGGCCGCTCCTGGGCATTGTGCATCCCGCAAAGCGAAACGCCCACGGAATGGGTGTTCAACCGACGGGTATGCGAGGCGCGCGGGTTAGGATGAGGTCGGTCATTGGCATCGATCCGGTGGAGCCCTTGAACCACCGAGCCGTCCTCCTCCACCAGAAAATGATAATGGGATTTGTCGAGGTTAGAGGCACGGCCCCGGCCTGCTGTCCAATGTATAATCACCCGCTTCGGACGGGCATTCGGCAACAGTTCATCCGAGACAACCTTCGGACCCGCGCCGGTGAAGACAGGCTTTTTCGGAGCCGATGGCGTTCCAGATCCCCGCATCTCCGAAGGTGGCGTGCCATCCAAAAGCTTATTCAGCGCGGCGGCGGTGTTCTGCCCGACCTTGCCATCCACCCCAAGACCGTTTCGGCGCTGAAACTCAGACACCGCATCGCGCGTCGCCGTACCAAAGAGCCCATCATCTTCACCCGCAGGCAGCAGATCAGCGGCGATCAGAGCCCGCTGAATAAACTGAACCGAAGTGCCGCGCATCATCGGTGTGGTGAATTTGTAAACGCGCTCATGAAGCTGGATCGTCATCACGCGCATCCCTTCTGGGCAGCATCTCGGGTAACCAAGGCGTCAAGATCCCGGACCGAGCCCCTGAAACTTGGAAAATTCGGGGTGTTCGTACCACCCGACGCAGTGTCGAGCGCAGCGGCCGCTGCGCTCAGATCGTCACAGGCGCGGTCCGTGCTGCTGGCAAAGCTCGCCTGCCAGTAAAGGCTGTCAGCGGTGTAGTAGGGGCCCGCCGCCTGCCCGGGCACTGCCGAACTGAACTGTGACGCCACTTGCGCGATGGCGGAATTGGCCTGCCGTCCCGCACCGGTTGAGGTCGATGTCTCGCGCGTCAACCGATAGGCTTCCATCTGACCCACGAAATCAGCGGCCGTGACCGGGTCCGCATCCGACAAAATTTTTGCATAGCTCTCGCGTGCGCAGGCCGCATCATTGCGCGCACCATCGGTATTGGCCTGCGCCGTTGCCACCGCCTTCTGGGCGAGTTCCAAACAAGCACGGGCCTTGTTGCGCGCTGTCTTGGCATTGACCGGGTCGGATAGATCATTGGGCAGCGCTGTCGCAGCCTGAACCTCTGATCCGGCTTTTTGCTGCTGATCTAGGGCCCGGACCCCTGGGGCGTCGCAACTCGCGACGATCAAGAGCGATGCAGCGATAAGGCTATAGCGGATCATGCGGTTGTCTCCTCTTCAGCAATCGACGCCAACCCGTTCAGCAACCCCTGCAGCGCTTTTTCATCATCGGCGGCATTGGTTCCCGCGAGGAAAAGCTCATCCATGGCCTTGAAGGCTTCGCGATCCCCCCGTGCCTGATCGAAGAAATCAAACAGCGCCTGTGGGTTTTCGGCCCCAGCCGCTTCGACCACCTCGTCTGGCAATTCGCCCTGCAAAACTTCTCCCACCGCAAGCGTCCGAAAGTCATTGAGCGCCGCATCAAAACTTGCCCGGTCGCCACCGACCGCCTCGCCGTATTCCGAGAACAGGGCATCATCGTGGCCTGCAACGGCATTGCGCGCGAAATCGGTCAAGGCAGCAGGATTGTCCATCAGCGGCGCCCCAATGGGACCAGACAGATCGGGCAACGCCTGCAGTATTGTTTTCGCCATGCCAGAGTTTGGCAGACCCGGCGGCAACAGATCTTGGCTAAAAGCCGCGCCCAGAACCCGCGTTTTCCAGCGATCGTAAACCGTCCCGCCAAGCCGGGCAGATCCTAAGATCAGCGCCACCGCAAGACCTGTAGGCCCCATGGCGAGCGTTCCAATCCCGCGCAGTCCACCAAAGGCTTTCACCGCTTGTTTCAGCACCGCCCGGGTCGGATCAAGTTCGCCCAAATTGCGCGCAACGCCCAGCAGGTTTTCGGCCGCGTCGAACTGCGCCCCGGCGCCCGCGAGTGTCTTGATCCCATCGACCGTGCTTTCCAACCGCCCGAGTTTAGAGACGATCCCCCGCAACTCTCGGCCCGGAAGGACATGCGACAACACCTTACCTGCCTGGATGGCGCCTTCGACCTTGTCGAGCAATTCCCGATGCGGGCCAAGCGCAGCGCCCAAGGCGCGTGTTGCGGGTTGCGCCGCAGGACTGGAGCCTGCGATCTTCAGAAGCTTGCCCAAGGTTTCTGGCGAAGCGGCATTTTTCGGATCGCGCGCGATCTCTGCAAAGGTGTCCACTGTGGCCTCAATCCGTCCCAAGGTGGACGACATGTTATTCTCTGCCGTGGCGACACGAATCTCTTTGGCGGCCATATCAACCTGTTGGGCGCGGTTGGGCTCAAAGATAGACGATGCTGCCTCAACCATCTTGTTCAGACCGTTATAGACAAATTGCGAAGCAAACCCGCCGAGCAGCGCAAGGATCGGCATGCCATAGGGCAGGCCCGTGGTTGGCTGACCATCATCATTGACCTTGGGATCGGCGAGCAACTGGGTCAGGATCAGCCCCGCCACGATGCCGAGCAGTATTCGGATGCCGTAATTCGATCCTATTCGGGGGTCGTAGCTGCCCTCGATCACATATTTTCTGGCGTCATAGAGCACCGAAAAACAAGCCCCTGTCGAGGCGAGCGCCGCATAGAACAATGTGACATGGATCACATCGCCCGGATCCATATCGAACATGGAAATTTTGTAGAGCGCCGGATCTCCACCCTGGACCAGCATCCAGATTCCCAAGGCGAACGAGAAGATCGTGAACATAATGAGGTTGCGGATCGCAGGGACCGGCGCAATCCGATGACGCATGGGTCTGTTGCGTGCATCCCAATGCATCATCTCGATGGTGCGGGGTAATGCGGGTTTGATCGAATCCGCGAGCAGATGGTGCAAGCGGTTGAGTGCGGACATCGGAATCTCGTCGCGCTTGTCGATCCCAATCGTCAGATACCCCGCGAGCCCACCGATTTCGTCTGAAATCTCTTTGGTGACCACGATCCCGCGCGACATGTAATAGGCGAGCATCGCCTCGCATTCGCGGAAATACCGGGCCCGGATATCCACGCTCTGGTCGTAGATACTCGGCTTGTACAGATCGCTCATATAGCCTCCCCCCGAAGGCTGGCGGGTTTCCCCCGCGCCTTTGGGACAATGTTGCGGCAAACTCACCAATCCAGCAAGTTTTTTTCCAAGCGTTCTTCGTTAGATGTCAGTTAACAACGCCAAAACACAGCGTGCGGGGAAGCTATTTGAAGCAGCTATGGCGTCACCAAATAGACGGCAAAAGTGTCGAGCTGCCCATCGCAATTCCAACACTCGACAAAGCAACCGCGTAGCAAGTGAGTTTCTGACTGGCGTTACTCGTTGGCAAGCGTCTTAAACCTAAACCTCTAGCCTACCGCCCCGACGAACCTCACTGCGGCCTCAACCGGATCGATGATGGGCACCGGGGCATGGATGCGCAACTCTTCGCTCAGGCCGGTCATTCCAGCGCAGCCTAGGACGATGGCCTGAGCCCCCTCCTCTGCGTGGGCCGCTGTAATCTCTGCTGCGATGCGGGCCACGGCCGCAGGATCAGTCTCAAGTTCCAGAACTGGAATGTCCGAGGCCCGTACTCGACCCAAATAGCCTGATAACCCGTAGGACAGGATATTTTCTTCCAGCACAGGCACCGAGACAGAGAGTGTTGTCACCACACTGAACCGCCATTGCCGCAGCGCTGCAGTGTGATAGGCGGCTTGACCCAGACCTAAGACAGGGCAGCGTGCTAGTTCTGCGGCCTCCGCAAGACCGGTGTCATCGAAACAGCCCAGGATAATCCCGGTTGCCCCGAGACGATCGGCCTCTGCCACAAGCTCCAAAAGCGGGGGCACCGCGGCCGCGCCATCCTCCGCTCCTTGGATCGCGGGCGGTCCATAATGCGAGGTCCACCCCTCAACCACCTGATCCGGAGCGAGGTTCCGCGCGACCTCAAGCATGCCAGCGGTCATCGCTTCAGTGCTATTGGGATTGATGATGACCAGCGTCATCGTGGCTCAAACCATGCCCTTGCCCGCATCAGAGCCCTGTTTCGCGCGGCTACGGTTCATCCACCAGACCATAAGCAGAAAGACTCCGATCACGAGAAAGGAAAACAGTGTCGTCAGCGTGCCAAGGGCAAAGATCACCGGTGTTGTGACATTGGTGGTCATGCCAAAGATCTCGAGTGGCAGGGTGTTGTAGCTGCCAGCGGTTAGAAGCGTCCGAGCGAACTCGTCATAGCTCAGCGTAAAACCAAAAAGTGCCACGCCGATCAGTGAAGGCGCGATGATCGGCAACACAACAAAGCGGATCGTCTGCCAGGGCGTGGCCCCCAGATCCCGCGCTGCTTCCTCATAGCTTTTGTCGAAGCGGTTGAAGACTGCGAACATGATCAGAAGGCCAAAGGGCAGGGTCCAGGTCAGCTGCGATCCAAAGCCAGACGTCGACCAATGCACATCCAGACCCGATTGCGAAAAAATCAACCCCACACCAAGGGAAATCAGGATCGATGGGATCACCAGCGAGGTCACCACCAGGTAAAAGATCACGCTGGAGCCTGGAAAGCGTTTGCGGAAGGCAAGCCCGCCCATCACTGACACCACCACCGTGGTGACCATGACCATCATGCCCAAGATGAAGGAGCGCCAGAAGGAGCCCCAGATATCCCCCACCGCCTGTTCTTCGAAGAGATCGCGGAACCAATGGAAGGACCAGCCGCGCATCGGGAAGGTCAATCCCCCTTGGGGACCTTGGAAGCTCAAAATCCCGATGGTGATGGTCGGCCCATAGAGGAAAAGCAGAAACAGGGCGAAGAAGACGGCCAGGATGTAGAAAGACCGCGGGCGTTTTTCCATGGTCTAAAGCTCCTTCCTGATATCGACAAATCGCAGCAGGATCGCGATCACGATCAGGACGGTCAACAACAGTACCACCGCCGTCGCAGCGGCCGAAGGATATTGCAACAGTCCGATATCGTTGGATATCAGCCGCCCGACATTGGCCGATTGCGACCCCGACATGAAGCGCACCGTGATGAAGTCACCCATCACCAGTGTGATCACAAAGATTGAGCCGATCATGATGCCCGGTTTGGTGAGCGGGACGATGATCTCGGTCAGGATCTGAAAGCCCGAAGCGCCGCAGTCGCGCGCGGCTTCGATCAGGGATTTGTCGATCCGCATCATCGTATTGAAGATCGGCACCACCATGAACAGCGTGTAAAGATGCACGAAGGCCAGTATCACCGCGAAGTCGGAAAAGAGGAGCCACTCTACAGGTTCATCGATCACACCCCAAGAAATCAGGGTCGAATTCGCAATCCCATTCCGTCCCAAAAACGGGATCCAAGAGATCATCCGAATGATGTTGGAGGTCCAAAACGGGATCGTGCACAGCAAAAACAGAGCCACTTGCCAGGTCAGTGAACGCACATGGAAGGCCAGGAAATAGGCCACCGTGAAGCCGATCAGAAGGGTGAAAACCCAGGTGATCGCGGCGTATTTGAAAGTGTTGAGAAAAACGTCATAGGTCACCGGCGAGGTGAACAGGAACTCATAATTGTCGAGCAAGAAGGCGGGGTAGATTGAAAACTCTGTCGCACCCCAGAAACTGACGATCGCGATGATGATGATTGGCAGGATCAGAAAGAACAGCAGCACCAGCGCCAAGGGCAGTGCCATAAGCCAGCCGGTCAGCGCGTCCGACAGCCGCCGGACCGGGCGCGGCTTGGTACCTGCATCCGGAATAACATCTTGGGACAAAGTGGATTGCTCGGACATAGCAGCCGCTGCTCGGTCTCCTCAAACGCACGCCCCGGCCCGAAAGCCGAGGCGTATCTGGCTGAAGTCTTGGCCTAGGCTGAGATGAACTCGTTCCACTTGCGAACCATGTACTGGTTTTCGTCCATGACCGAATTCCAGCAGGCAACACGACCCATACGCTCGTAGAAGTCCCCCCCATCGCGGGTGTCGCCCGCAGCGGCGAGCGGATCGCCAAACGGGCTGGTGATGGTGTCGGTGGCTTCTTTGCCTTCGAACCAGTAGCCCCACTCATTCTCAGACATGTAGTCCTTGGAGGTTGAGGGCACAGCCGAGTAATACCCCTGACGCATCAAGAACCCGCCGACCCAGCCAGAGAGATACCAGTTGATGTAGTCATAGGCCGCATCAAGCTCTATGCCCGACAGGTTGGCGGACAGCCCCAAACCCCCGCCCCAGCTGCGATAGCCTTCTTCCAGCGGCTGATAAACACAAGGGATTCCGCGGGATTTCACCGCAGTGATCGCCGGCGACCACATCGACTGGATGACCACCTCGCCCGAGGCCATCAAGTTCACGCTTTCGTCGAAGGTCTTCCAGAAGGCGCGGAACTGGCCGTCTTTTTTGGCTTCGGTAAAGATCGACATGGTCTTGTCAATCTCTTCCTTTGTCATGTTGCCTTTGTCGGAATATTGGATCTCGCCCATGGACTCGCAGACCATCGCCGCGTCCATGATCCCGATCGAGGAAATGTCGAGGATCGAGGCCTTGCCCTTGAACTCGGAGTTCAAAAGCTCTTTCCAGTTTTGGATCGGGCGCGGGATCAGATCGGGGCGGATGCCTAAGGTGTCGGCGTTGTAGATCGTGGGGATCAGGGTCATCCAGCCGGTTTCGCTATCGGCAAAGCTGGTGCCAGAGGGTCCGTCAACAAAACCCACCGAATGTGGCGCGGTACCCTGAGCGATATCCGTTTCCGGCGTCAGTTTGCCGGTGCGAAAAATACCGACGATGTTGTCGTAATTGTCGATCTTCGAGGTGTCCATCGCCTGCAGATTGCCGGTCGGCCAGACCTTCTTGCAGATCCAGTATTCAATATCGGCGATGTCAAAGCTCTTCGGCTGGGTCGCGGCGCGCTGTGTCACGCTGTCGGAGTCGAGCGCTGTCATCTCAAGCGTGATGCCGAGATCCTCTTTCACCTTGGTCGCCACCTCATTGAGGTTGGACACGCCGGTGCCGAACTGGCGTAGGGTGATATCCTTGATGTTCTGCGCCCAGATCATCGGGGCAGGCAGCGTCGAGGCCGCTGCCGCTGCGGCGCCCGTCTTTAAAAGGGACCGGCGGCTGATGCCGGAATATTTGATTTTTTCCATTGCTGATCTCCCTGAGGGTCGTTGGAGTTGATTAGTGGGTCAGCGCGTGCAGCGCGGTATCGTCCCAACTCAAGCCGACGGTTGCGCCGGGCTCAATCGGGTGTTGGAAAAACGTCTCTTCGGGCAAAAGCGCTGTGATTTCCTGGTCGCCCGCTGCCGCGATGGTCAACGAAACATGGGCGCCTTGGTATTCAAGCCCAGTGACGGCCGCGGTCATCCGGCCCGTAGTGGGCTCTGTCACTTGAACTTGATCGCTTCTCAGCGCAAAAAGCCCCTCGGGCAGCGTGATCACATTATGGCCGCCCATAAATCGCGCCACGAATTCGGTTTTCGGCGCGTTCCAAACATCGCGCGGCGGCCCCGCTTGTTCGATCAGCGCGTTGTTCATGACCACAATCTCATCCGCCAGCGCGAGCGCTTCGTCCTGGCTGTGGGTGACATGAATGAAAGTAAGCCCAAGCTCGTCATGGAGCCGCCGCAGCTCGGCACGCATGCGGATGCGCAAAAACGGATCCAGTGCAGACAGCGGCTCGTCAAGCAGCAGAACCTGGGGCTCCGTAATCAGGGCACGCGCCAGCGCCACCCGTTGCTGTTGACCGCCCGAGAGCTGCGCGGGAACGCGCGCGCCAAAGTCCTCCATATGAACAAGTGCGAGCAATTCAGCGGCTTTGGCATCCCGATCAGGCTTTGCCACGCCTTTCATCTTTAGGCTGAAACCCACATTTTCGAGCGCGGTAAGATGCGGGAAAAGCGCGTAATTTTGGAACATCATCGCCGTGCCGCGTTTGGCGGGCGGCAGGTAAGAGATATCCATCCCGCCCAAAAGGATCGCGCCCTCGGTCACATCCTCATGGCCCGCGATCATCCGGAGCGTAGTCGATTTTCCGCACCCTGAGGGGCCAAGGAGGCAGGTGTAGCTGCCCGCCTTAAAACGATGGTTTATGTCGCGCACAGCCGTGGTGCTGCCATAGCGCTTCGTAAGCGTCACCAATTCCAGTTCTTGGCCTGATCGCATTCGACCCCCGTGAGCTTTCGTCAAACCTGGAGGGTGGTGACGCGATGGGGGAAATGACTTTGGCTGCTCTCAGGGGGCAAAGCGTCATTTGCCGCTGCCTTACGCGGCCATGGGGACATTGTGTCTACATTTAAGGCAGAAATTGTATACGATTTCGCAGGAAGCCGAGGACAAGATCGGCCCCGCTTGCCAGCGCCCGCGCCTGCACGCCACACTCACCCCAGAGGAGGCAACGTGCAGCAGCGACCGAAATTCCCGCAGATGCCCAATGGTAAAGGCCCGCGCGCGGCCCAGATTGCTGCGCGGTTGACCGAAGCCATTCACGAACACCGCATTACCCCAGGCATGAAGCTCAGCGAAGACGAAGTGGGGGAAATCTTCGGCGTCAGCCGCACTGTCGTGCGCACGGCCTTGCAAGTTCTCAGCCACGAACATCTGGTCACCATCGCCCCCCATCGCGGCGCCTTCGTTGCCAAACCCACCCCGCGCGAGGCCCGCGAGGTGTTTGAAGCCCGCGCTCTGATCGAGCCCCGCACCGCTCATTCCGCAGCAGGGCGCATGACAGAAGACAGATTAAAGCTGCTGCAAACCCATATCGCCGATGAGCATACTGCTTTAGCCGAAGGCGATATCGGCCGGGCCCTTAAACTCTCTGGCCAATTTCATATCGAGATCGCCCATATCGCCGATCAAGCCATCATTGCCGATCTGCTGCGCCAATTGATCTCGCGGTCCTCCCTAATCATCGCAGTCTATTGGCGTCGGCGTAGCGCCGTGTGCGAAAGCCACGCCCATGACGCGCTGGTCGGGGCTCTGGCCAAAGGGGACGGCGTGTTGGCCGAGGAGGTGATGAAGGGCCATCTTGTAGATCTCTTGTCGCTTCTCGACCTGCAGGAGCCTCAAACATCTGCGACGTCTCTTCGAGAAGCTCTGAGCTAGCCTGATGGGACAACGATCTCTGCTTGTGGTTGACAGTTTCTACCTGGTGCATCGACTGGCAGCTACGAGCGAATGTCGGACACCGGTCTGGGAAGGGTCAATAACTCTCATGGAAAGCAGCCAATTTGTTTGGTTGATATGTCTCTTGGCCCTATGATCGAGCCCGGATAGAAGGAGGGATTGCTTGATCTCATTTCCCTATATTCTCGCGCAACTGTTCGGTACGGCAGCGTTCGGATTTCAGGTTTTTTCTGCGCAAGCTAAACAGCGAAGCACCCTGACGCTATTTCTTGGCTTTTCCAACATTTTCTGGGTAGCGCATTATATTGTTCTGAATATCCCCTTAGCAGCCATGATCGCGGGACTGATTGCCATTCAGCTTATTGTTTCAAGTGTTGTCGATCCAAAGTATCGAAAGCCGATTATAATTGTTTTTATCATTCTTTACTGGATCGCCGCCTACTTCACACTCGAAGAGACATCACACCTGCTACCGGTTGTGGGATCTTCTATCTTGTCACTTACATTTTTGATGAGCGGGCCAACGATACAACTGTTGCCAGTCGTGGGCACATCAACACTTTCACTGTCTTTGCTGGTCGGAGACTCTGCGAAAATTGTCAGGATCGGTGCAATAATCTCTTTTTCATTGTGGATGACACACGGCTTTTTTACAGGATCAATTATCGAAGTAGTTGCCAATGGCATTCCACTGGCAGCCGCATTGTTTGGACTATTTTTTAAAGATATCGAATTTAAACGACCATCTTGGTTGCAAGTTGGCCAGACCTCGAAAACGCACCCAAAATCAGACAAGTGACAGGTTTTGCCGTCAAAAGTGGTGTTCAAGCGGTGATCATGCGGCGTCTAGATCTTGGGTTGATGGCTTGATGCCGGTGACGAAATCGACGCCCTGGATGACGTCGGCGAGATGCCCGAAGCCGCGCAGTTTGCGCCAGCTTTTCTCGGCGCAGTGGCCGAGCTTGAACATCATGTGCAGCAGCCGTCGCGGCTCAGACAGCCCTGAGTGCGCTTGGTTCGGTGTCGGATCGTGGCGAAGGCACTCTCGATCGGGTTTGAGGTGCAGACGGACGCGCAGATGGCGCGTCTTGAGCCCTTTTTCCTCAAGTCGCATGGTAAGCCCCGGGTTGATGACAAGCATGTCCTGAGCGGAATTATCTTCATCAATCGCAACGGCTTGCGGTGGCGGGATGCACCCGCTGAATACGGTCCGCCCAGGACGCTTTACAGCCGTTGGAAGCGGTGGATCGAAAAAGGTATCTTTGCCCGGATGCTGTTGGAACTGGGCGGTCAGGGCGGCGAAACGGGAACGCTCATGAGCGACGCAACGCACCTCAAGACGCACCGCACTGCCACGAGCATGCGGTTGAGAAAGGGGGATGAGCCAGTGTGCGCCATCGGTCCAAGCACATTGACGAATGCCGCCTGATTGGTCACACCAAGGGCGGAAAGATCACGAAGTTGCGTGCCGTCACTCTGCCCATGACATCCGGAACGATCAGGACGACGCCCTGCCTTACGGGCTCAAAATGGCTGAAAAGCTCAACGTGTCCGTCATCGTGGTGATGTGCATGACGCCCACATGGTTCCGGG
>JBCDGN010000005.1:0-73648 GCA_038751255.1 Pseudomonadota bacterium | reverse complement strand
TTCAGCTCGATCTCGCGCAGAAGCTTCAGGATGTCTTCGTCCGAGTATCGTTTCCGTGCCATTTTTTGCTCCCCTTTCTCGGCCAAAGTAGTCGCCCTGTTTTATGGGGGAAGGACACAGGCGACCAAGATGGCGATGCGGTGGACAGGCGTAAGCGAGCGGACTGCGAGAAACTAGATTTCAGGCACTCATGCGCCGGCAGGAGAACATCTGGTCGAGTTGATGAGAAACTCCGATGCCGTATTTTTAGAGGTGCTCTCTCTTGCGGGACGCAGCGAGGCGCATGTGTTTGCAAGCCTGGATGTGGTCAGAACGGAACTTGAAACCATGCTGCAGGCAATTGTTACGCTTCAAGAGCAGGGACACCCGATCAGAACAGGTAATTGACCAGAGATTTGGATTTTTCCCTTGAATGGCAGTTTTATGGGGTCAGGAATGGCAAACCACATACAATGCCGAAATGTGGATTGAATGAATTCAAAGGCTTACAAAAGTGAAATGGCAATACTATGGGCAATCTACAGGCGCTAGAAAAGCACATGGTCGACACGTTTCATTCACGCCGCATCCACTTGGGAAAGACTGGATAAGAAGAGGGTAACCATGACTCTTTTCTACCGAAACGGCCTCCAAATGGTACAGAGCATAGGCTTGGTGGCGACGATTTTTCTGTGTTGGTCTGTGAACGGCGCCCTCGCCGGAACAGTGAAGGTGAACGGAACAAAAGACGACGTCTCTACGATCCTTGTAATATATGCCGAAAACTCAGACCTTCTGGAGAGCCAAGTTCGGTGGGGGGATCTGAGTGAGTCTTCATCGAAGATAGAGCCGGCGCCAAGTTGGGCCAGACCGTATCAAGAATAGAGCCGTTTCCGCCGCTTTGATGCTCCGAGCTATGCGACGCACATCGGTGCATTAGGCGCACCCCGATCAATTCCAGCGAATTTGCTTCCGCGTGTATGCCGGGGAGAAAATCGAACTTACAAGAAGGCCTCTTTGACAACCTCGCCACACTGGGCGCCGGTCTGTGTTTTTCCGGTGCTCAGCCCGTATGTGCGGCGAAGGTCATAGTCTTCTAAAGTTCAATAGCAGGTCTTTAGCACGCTTCAGCAGTTGGCGACGTCATTGCGCCTTTTGCGACCGTTTAAGCGACGCTCGTTCCGGTGCCGATGGGGCAGGTGACCCCGGTGCCGCCGATGCCGCAATAGCCGCCCGGATTTTTGGCCAGATATTGCTGGTGGTAGTCTTCGGCGAAGTAGAACTCTGGCGCATCGACAATCTCAGTGGTGATTGTGCCGCGTCCCGCCTTTTTTAGTTGGCTTTGATACATGCTCAGCGACGCCTCCGCGGTCGCCTTTTGAGCCGCATCGTAGGTATAGATGCCAGAACGGTACTGCGTGCCCACATCATTGCCTTGCCGCATACCTTGTGTCGGGTCGTGGCCTTCCCAGAAAACCTTAAGCAGCTCCTCATAGCTGACCTGGGAAGGGTCGTAGATTACGCGCACGACCTCGTTATGTCCGGTGCGGCCAGAGCAAACCTCTTGGTAGGTGGGGTTGGGCGTGTGGCCGGCCGCATAGCCAACCATAGACAGCCAAACGCCCGGCGTTTTCCAGAACATGCGTTCCACGCCCCAGAAACACCCCATCCCGAACATGGCCTCGGCCATGCCCTCTGGAATATCCGCCTTCAACGGGCGGTCCCAAAGAAAATGGGTTTCGGCGGTTGAGATCGGAGTGTCACGGCCTTGAAGCGCTTGACCTGCGTCAATCATCTCAGATTTGGCGAAAAGGAAGTTCAGCATATCGGGTCTCCCATTGGGCCTTTGGCAGTTAGATAGGTCTCTTTCATTGCAATTCCCATGTTCTCGAGGGGACAGCCGCGTTCCAGCGCGACCGCCTGTTGAGCGATGGCCCTGAGAAACGCCGCATCATCAGGGTCAATCGGGTTTCTTGTTATTTGCTCAGTGGAAAGGTTGTTCGGCCCAAAGATCGCAGCATTGACGGTGGCCGCCGCGACATAGGTGCCCAAGTGCGTGGGATGGCTGCCATCCGACATGTGCAAAGCGATACTTGGGCGTTCGAGGTAGGCCAGTTCAAAGGCCAGACCGACAGGGATGACCCATGCCCCGATGCGTTCTGCTTCTTCGCGATAGCCCCGGGCGACTTTAGCAAACATCTCTGGGTCGAAGCGCGGATGCTGCTGAGTATAGGAGGGCGTCATGTAAAGCGCGATCTCTGCGGTCGGCTGCAGGGTCGAGATCAGTTCCACCACCGCATTCAGCGCCTGAGTGAAGCGCGTGCGCTTTTCCGCGGTCGTCATCTCGGTGCTGTGGCCTTGGAGAACGATCAGATCGAAGAGGTCTTCCGACAGGCTTTCTGTCAATTCGTGTTGATAGAGCGCGCTGTTGTCTATGAAGTCCGAAAAGGCCTCAAGCCGAGCGGTTTCGGTATTGGCCATGGCTTCGGCCAACGCTGGGACACCGCCATTGTACCGAAGATAGCTGTTGCCGACGAAGAGCACTTTCAACGGGTCCGCCGAAAGGGCGGTTGCCCAAAAGATCAGCCCCAGCAAGCTTAGCGCTTTGATCATTCGGCAGGTGCGCGCTGTGGCCCAAGCCCGGCAAAGATCGTCTCGCGACCTGGGGCGGGATGGCGCGGGATCATCAGTGCCAAAACGAGCGACACACAGGCCATAGAGGCGGCCATACCAAAGACCGCGCCGGGCGAAACCAACCAGAGATAGCCCAAGAGGGCCGGCAGAAATACCGCGGCGATATGGTTGATCGTAAAGGCCACCGCAGCCGTGGGCGCCATATCTTCCGGTGCGCCGATTTTCTGGAAGTACGTTTTGAGCGCAAAAGCCAATGCAAAGAAGAGGTGATCGAGCACATAAAGCGCGGCGGCCAACAGTGCGCCCCAACCTAGCCAATAGATCCCACCATAGGCCAAAAAGACCAAGATCAGCCCCACATATTCAAAACTAAGCGCAGCCCGTTCTCCGAAGATACTCACCGCGCGACCCATCAAAGGCGCAAAGAGCATATTTGCGAGGTAATTGATCAGAAAGAGGGCTGTGACTTCATGCACCTCAAATCCAAAGCGTTCGACCATCATAAAGGCGGCGAATACGACAAAGATCTGACGCCGCGCCCCAGACATGAATTGCAGCGCGTAATATAGCCAGTAACGTTTGCGCAGCACGATTTTCTTGGTCTGCGGATTGGGGGCTTCGAATTGCGGGTAGGCAATCATGCAATAGAGCGCCAACAAGATCGTAAGTCCGCCAGCAGTCAGATAGACGAATTCGTATGACAGATTGAAGGTTTTCCAAGTGGCGACAAGCCCGCCATATGCAACGAGCGACGCCGCCGATCCCACGGACACGATCCAGCCTAAGATCTGAGGTGCGCGATCTTTCGGCAGCCACTGCAACTGCAGCGATTGATTGACCGTCTCAAAATAGTGAAAGCCAATTGAGCCCAGGAAGGTGAGGATCAAGATGCCCGTCATATCGGGGAAGAAACCGGTAAGTGCCGTGGCGAGCCCCAAAAGGATCAGCGAGACCAGTGCCAAAACCTGCTCACGTATGAAGATGATCAGGGCGATCACAGCGATAGATAGAAAGCCCGGGATCTCACGCACCGTATGGAGCCAGCCAATGTCGGCTCCATCGAACTGTGCCTTCTCGACCACGAAATTGTTGAGAAGCGCCATCCAGGTGGAAAACGCAAGCGGCATGGCAAAGGCCATCACCAGCAACAGCGTCGTTGGTCGACGCCAGAGCGGCAAGTGTTGCGCTTGGTCAAGGGGCAGAATTCTAAGGGCCATGGATCTGCCCTTATCGCGCATAGAAGCCGCTGGCGAGGAAATTTCTGTGCGCAGACGCGCGTAGCCGTTGCCTATCATGCGGGGGTCTCATTGACCTTTTTGGTGCCAAACGTCAGTCAGAGACCGCGCAGATCGGAGAGCATGCATGCCCGTTTGGACCGCCTTGACCACCTTGCCAGGACGTGCCTCTGCGGAAGCGCTTGGTGCACGGTTGGAAGACCTAGACCCAGCCCCAAGCGGAGTAGGAGTTTTTGAGATAGAGGATGGTTCCGGTCTCTGGGAAGTCGGTGGTTATTTTGAGGACGCGCCAAATGAGGTCGTGCTCGCGCTGCTTGCGGCGTCCCATGGGGCAAAGGATTTTGCGGTGTCAGAGGTTCCAGACACCGATTGGGTGTCCCACGTGCAGCGCGCGCTCGCCCCGGTCGAGGCAGGTCGATTTTTCCTCTATGGCAGTCATGATGCGGACAAAGTGCCAAAGGATCTCGTGGGGCTTCTGATCGAAGCTTCCATGGCCTTTGGCACCGGGCATCACGGGACCACGGCCGGGTGTTTGGAAGCTTTCGATGCTTTGTTGTCCAAAGGATTAGAACCCGGTCCGGTGGCCGATATTGGTTGCGGCACAGCGGTTCTGGCTATGGCGGCTGCCAAGGTTTGGCCGGGCCAACGGGTCCTGGCAAGCGACATTGATCCCGTTGCGGTGGACGTGGCCAAAGCCAATCTGGCCGCAAATGATCTTTTTGAACGGGTGATGTGTTTGACGGCAACAGGGACGGATGCGCCAGAGATCCAAACGAACGCGCCCTACCAACTCATCTTTGCGAATATTTTGAAAGGACCGCTCATCGCGCTCGCCCCAGATTTGGCAGCGATTTCCGCGAATGATGGATTTCTTATTTTATCGGGCCTTTTGAATGAGCAGGCCGATGAAGTCGCCGGCGCCTATCAGGCGCAAGGGTTCGTCCCAGTCACATCCCATGTTTTGGGCGACTGGACCAGTTTGGTGATGAGGCGCGGAGACTAGCCGCGCCTGCTGAGCTGCTTAAAGGTCGGTTACCGAACGTGCCGACGCGCGATGTCTTTGATGTCGCTGCGGGTTAGGCCGATATCATCGAGTTCCTGGTCCGAGAGGCTCTCTAGTTCCAGGCGCGTGGCGCGGGCCTTCAGCATCGCTTTGATGTCGAGCATCGCATTGGCGACAAAGCTGAAAGTGCCATTGAAAGTCGTTGGTTTGACCGCCGCAACAGCGGCGTTGTGAGTGCTGTGCATCTGAGTTTCCTTTGTAGGGGAAGGAGCGGCGGAATGCTGTCTCCTGAGAGGCCAAATGCGCCTGAACCCCGTCGCCGACAAGCTCTATTCCTGCATGTCCCCTTTGACGCCCTTGCATGGCTTCTTGGCAGATGTTCGCCTTTCGTGCTAAGCCTTAGGCAAAACAAGTGAACGAGCAGGATCATGCGTGTTTTGGGCTTAGACCCTGGGCTTCGGCGTCTTGGCTGGGGCGTGATTGAGGCTGACGGATCGCGACAGCGCTATCTGGCCTGTGGAACCTGTTTGTCCGGTGACGGCACCCTAGCGCAGCGTCTTTTATCGCTCCATAGGCAATTGAGCGATGTCGTTGCGAAGTGGCAGCCCGACGAGGCCGCGGTGGAGCAGACCTTTGTCAATCGCGATGGCGTGGCGACACTGAAGCTTGGCCAAGCGCGTGCCATCGCCCTGTTGGTGCCCGCGCAAGCAGGGCTTGAGATCGGGGAATACGCGCCCAATGCGGTGAAAAAGGCTGTGGTCGGTGTGGGTCATGCAGAGAAGGCTCAGATCATGCATATGCTTGGGCTGCAGTTTCCCGGTGTTTCCATCAAAAGCGCTGATGCGGCGGATGCGCTGGCAATTGCGTTGACGCATGTCTTTCATCGCCAAACCGGGGCGCGGTATGGCGAAGCCCTGCGCCGGGCGGGCGCATGATCGGACGGGTCTCAGGGAAACTGGTTTACGCCGCTGATGATCACGTGATGATCGATGTGGGCGGTTTGGGCTATCTGGTCTACTGCTCTGCTAGGACACTGGCCGCAATGCCAGGTGAAGGCGAAGCAGTTGCGCTTCATACTGATCTGCTTGTCAAAGAAGACCTGCTGCAGTTGATGGGCTTCTCCAGCCTTGTGGAGAAAACCTGGTACAAGCTGTTGCTGTCGGTCCAGGGTGTGGGTGCAAAGGCTGCGCTGGCGATATTAGGAACACTGGGGGCGGAGGGCACCGGACGCGCCATCGCGCTTGGCGATGCTGCTGCAATCAAAGCCGCCCCAGGCATTGGGCCCAAAATTGCACAACGTGTTGTCCATGAGTTGAAAGGCAAAGCACCTGCAGCGATGGCACTTCCTGTCGGCGCTGGGCGGGCGGAAACACCAGTTGCACCTGCGCCAGGGGTCGCGGTCATCGAGGCCGCCAGACCTGCCGCGCAGGCGCAAAGCGATGCACTTTCTGCGCTGAGCAATCTTGGCTATGCGCCTGCCGATGCGGCTGCTGCGGTCGCACGCGCCTTTGAAGAAACCCCAGAGGCCGGGACAGGTGACTTGATAAAATCAGCGCTAAAGATCTTAGCGCCGAAGGGATGAGACGATGAGTGATCAGCCCGACCCGATCCGCGATCCCGCATTGCAAGCCGAAGATAGGGATCGCGCTCTTCGTCCCGAACTGCTGGCGGATTTCATTGGTCAGGAAGAGGCCCGCGCCAATCTGTCGGTCTTCATCGCGGCAGCGCGTCAGCGCGGGGAGGCGATGGACCATACGCTTTTTCATGGCCCACCGGGTCTTGGGAAAACCACACTGGCACAAATCATCGCCCGCGAATTGGGTGTCAATTACCGTATGACCTCAGGACCAGTTTTGGCCAAGGCAGGTGATCTGGCGGCGATATTGACCAATCTCGAAGCGCGCGATGTGCTTTTTATCGATGAGATTCATCGCCTAAACCCTGCGGTCGAAGAAGTGCTCTATCCCGCGCTAGAAGACTTTGCGTTGGACTTGGTGATCGGCGAGGGACCTGCTGCGCGGACGGTGCGGATTGATTTGCAGCCCTTCACTCTGGTGGGTGCAACGACGCGACTGGGGCTGTTAACCACGCCACTCAGGGATCGCTTCGGGATACCGGTGCGTTTGCAGTTCTACTCCGTATCTGAATTGGATGAGATTGTCGCTCGGGGGGCGCAGCTCATGGGGGTGTCGGCGGAGCCAGCGGGCACGCGCGAGATCGCAGCGCGGGCGAGAGGCACGCCGCGCATTGCAGGCAGGCTTTTGCGACGCGTGGTGGATTTCGCGCTGGTCGAAGGCGACGGACGTCTGACGCAATTGGGCGCCGATGCAGCGCTGACCCGTCTTGGCGTGGATGAATTGGGGCTCGATGGTGCGGACCGACGCTATCTAAGACTGATTGCAGAGGCCTATGGCGGCGGTCCTGTTGGCATTGAAACCATCGCTGCCGCGCTCTCGGAGAGCCGGGATGGGTTGGAAGAGGTGATCGAGCCCTATTTGCTGCAACAAGGATTGATCCAACGCACACCGAGGGGGCGTCTTTTGGCCGCCCGCGCCTGGCCGCATTTGGGCCTCAACGCCCCGCAATCGGATCCCGCACCAGATCTTTTTGACCCCTGAGAGCGGGCTTGATCAGAAAGGGGGGCTCCCGCCCGTTGTAGGCCCCCTGCGAGGGCCTCCTCCCGTTGGGCCCGGCAGCCGCTGGCGCGGCTGCGACGCAAGAGGGGTTTTGCCAGTGGGAATCTGCGTTTGGCGGGCAAGCGGTGATCGGTTGCAGTTGCCGGGCGAGACAGATTAGAGCAGGTCCATGAGTTCCCTGACCCCGGACGACATTGCTGCCTACTTCAACCGCTCAGACGGCAGTTTTGTTTTTGCCCGCTGGGGGCGCCCGCTGGCGCCGATCGTTTTTGGGGTCGAAGATCAGAGCCTTGGTACCATCAAAGGCGCGATCGAGGCGGTGGCGGAGCTGTGTGGCCTCGAGATGAGCCAAACCGACCCCGAACTTGGTGCCAATTTAATGGTGTTTTTCTTTCGGAATTGGTCGGAACTGGCTGAGGTCCCCGATTTGGACCGGATGATCCCAGATCTTCTTGCGCTGACCCAGCGGTTGGAAAATGCAGATGCAAACCAATACCGCATCTTTCGCTTTGACGAAGCGGGAGCGATCCGCGCCTGCTTTGTGTTTCTGCGCATGGACGAGGAGCTTTCCGCGGTCCCGGCAGACACACTGGCGCTGTCTCAAATCGTGCAATCGATCTTGCTTTGGTCAGACACGGCCTTTGCTGGACAATCCGCGCTCGCACGGGTGCCGGAGACCGGGGCAATCCTGTTGCGACCGGAAATCGGCGCACTGATCAGGGCGGCCTACGATCCGATTTTGCCTAGCTTTGCGGATGATCCTTCGTATGCGCTGAGGCTTTTTGCACGGTTAGGGACACTTGCATGAGCCCGCATCGGTTTGCAGTCAGGGTCTATTATGAGGACACCGACCTGGCTGGGATTGTCTATTACGCCAACTACTTGCGATACATTGAACGGGCGCGAACCGAGTTTGTTCGCGAGTTAGGAATAGACCAAAGCAAGCTCCGCGATCAGGAGGGCATCGTCTTTGCGGTGCGACGGATCGAGGCAGACTATCTTACACCAGCGCGCTTTGACGATCAGCTTGTGATCACAACCGAGCTTGTCACACTCAGCGGGGCAAGACTGGTCCTATCCCAAAAGGTCGCGACCCAAGAAACAGAGTGTTTTGAGGCGCGGGTCACGCTTGCGGCGATGCGGCTGACTGGGCGCCCGGCGCGTTTGCCTCAAGCAATGCGCGATGGTCTGGAGGCTTTGCGCGGCTAACGCGCTTGTGCGTCCCATCTCCATGGTGCTGGAGCGCAGGATCGGCTATCTTTAGGCAAGACCGGCATTAAGACCGCGAGACCGAGGCAGGCAGTATGGAAACACTTGATTTCTCCCTTTGGGCGCTTTTTGAGCGGGCGACGCTGACCGTTAAGATTGTCATGATCGTTTTGGTGGCGGCGTCGGTATGCTCCTGGGGTATTATCATTCAAAAACATTTTGGGTTTGCAGGTGCGCGCCGGCGCTATGGCCGGTTTGATCGCAGCTTTTGGTCCGGCACGCCGCTCGATCAGCTTTTCGACAAGATCGGCGACCGGCCCGCAAGCGCGGGAGAGCGCATATTCGTGGCGGGCATGGAGGAGTGGCAGAAATCGCAAGGCCCCGGGGGTGGGGTCATTCCGGGCGCCGTCACCCGCATTGATCGGTCTATGGATGTGGCAATCGCTCGAGAAGCAGAGCGGTTGAACGATGGCCTGTCGTTTCTCGCCACTGTTGGAGCCACAGCGCCCTTCATCGGGCTGTTCGGAACCGTATGGGGCATCAAAGACGCGTTTGAGCAAATTGCGATCCAGCAAAGTACCAATCTTGCTGTGGTCGCGCCTGGGATTGCAGAGGCCTTGTTGGCCACTGCGCTCGGTCTGCTCGCAGCGATCCCGGCTGTGATATTCTACAACAAGTTGGCGGCTGACAGCGCAAGACTGGTTGGGAATTATGAGGTCTTTGCCGATGAATTCGCGACACTTCTTTCTCGGGACTTAGAGGCCTGACATGGCGATGCGCGCCCAAAGCGGGGGAGCAGGACAGCGGAAACGGCGGCGCCGGTCTGGGGCAATGCAGCCCATGGCAGAGATCAACGTCACGCCCTTTGTTGATGTCATGCTCGTCTTGCTGATCATTTTTATGGTGGCTGCGCCGCTTGTGACCTCTGGCGTGCCGGTTGATTTGCCCGACAGCGCCGCCCCGCCTTTGCCAACGCCAGAAGAGCCGCCGTTGACCGTGACTCTCGCGGGTGACGGCAGGATCTTGATCGAGGAGACCGAGATTGTGCCGCAGACCCTGGTCACGCGGCTGAGCGCGATTGCACATGAGCGTCGAGATCGTCAGATATACCTCCGCGCTGATGGGACCATTCCTTATGCGCAAGTGATGCAGGTCATGGGGGCGTTGACCGCTGGCGGATTTACGTCAATCGGGTTGATCACCGATGATGGTGGGCCGCGCCTTGATGCGCCGGAGATCTCAGAGTGAACCTAGGCATTGTCATCTCAGGCGTAGGCCATGGCGCTTTACTGATTTGGGCGATGCTTGATTGGGCACCGCAAGCCGCGCCGCAAGCCGCTTTGCCCGAGACTATTCCCGTCCGGTTGGTTGCTCCAGAGGCATTAGAGGTTGCCGCCCCAGCTCTACCTGCGCTTGCCCAAAATTTCCAAGAGGGTCCGGCGCTTGATCCCGTCGCCCCGTCCTCGCACGCAGATCGTGTGGCGCTGCTGCCAGCACCACCACCGCCCGATCGCGCGGTGCGCTCGGACTTGCCGCAGGAGGCGCTGCAGCCGCTGCCTCTACCAGAGCCTGATTTGCCCCCCGATCCGCCACTCCGAGAAGAAGCGCCGCTTGCAACCGCCGAAAGACTGGCGCCGGAGCCGGTTCCAGATCTGCAAGCACCGCCTGATGCGCCACGTCCGGGCAGACGGCCTGAAAGCAGTGCCATCGCAGAGCCTCTGGCTGAAGCATTGACAGAGCCCAATGCCGTAGCAGAGCCTGCCCCTGTGCCGACCGCGCCTGCACCGCAATCTCCTCCGGGGCCGCCCCTGACATCGGTGGAGCGCGACGGGCTCCGGTTGGCTGTGGGGCAATGCTGGAACTTTGGCGCGCTGTCCCGGGACGCGGCTCGTGTGACAGTCACCGTCTGGATGCAGATGTCACCCGAAGGCCGCCCGGTCAGCGACAGCTTGCGTCTTATCGATTTTGAGGGCGGCTCTCAGGACGCGGCGGATCAAGCCTATCAGGTCGCACGGCGTGCGATATTGCGCTGCGGCGGTCAGGGTTATCCGCTTCCGCGGGAAAAATATGCACACTGGCAGGAGATTGAGATGGTGTTCAATCCTGACAAGATGCGGGGACGCTAAGCGATGCTGAGGGGACTCCTTTTTTTGCTTTTGGCAAGCCTGGCTTTGCCAGCGCTGGCACAAGACACGCGCGGGCCGTTGCGCATTGAGATCACCGAAGGGGTGGTGGAGCCTGTGCCCATCGCGATACCGGACTTCCTGACGTCGGATCCCTTCCTCGCAGAAACTGCTGCGCAAATTGTTGGGGTGGTCCGGGCGGATCTCTCAGGCAGCGGTATTTTCCGACCGATCCCGTCTGACGCGTTTATCTCGCCCGTCACAAGTTTCGATAGTCCTGTCGGATACTCCGATTGGCAAAAAATCAATGCCCAGGCCCTAGCAACCGGTCGTGTGCTGAAAAATGGCGACCAGATCACCGTCCAGTTCCGGCTGTTCGATGTTTTCGCGGAAACAGCGCTCGGTGAAGGGCTACAGTTCACCGCGCCAGAGGAATCCTGGCGCCGGATCGCCCATAAGGTTGCCGATGCAATCTATTCGCGGATCACCGGCGAAGGCGGCTATTTCGACAGTCGTGTGGTCTATGTCGCTGAAAGCGGACCGAAAGACGCGCGCGACAAGCGGCTTGCCATCATGGACTATGACGGCGCCAATCAAAGCTATCTCACCGCACCAGGCGGTTTGGTACTGGCTCCGCGCCTGTCCCCTCAAGGGCGACAGCTGATCTACACATCTTATGCCTCGGGTCGTCCGCAGATCACGTTGATGGACACCGAGACCCTGAAAACCCGTGCGCTGGACGATCAGCCCGGCAGTATGACGTTTTCGCCGCGCTTTACGCCCGATGGAAACTCAGTGCTCTTTTCTCTGGCAGAACGCGGAAATACCGATCTCTATCGTTTGGATTTGGCCAGCGGGACCCGCACGCGCCTGACCAATGCACCATCTATCGAAACCGCGCCCAGCTATGCGCCTGACGGGGAAAGAATCGTCTTTGAAAGCGACCGGTCTGGCAACCAACAACTCTACATCATGAAGGCCGATGGCTCTGGCGTGGAGCGGATCAGTTTCGGGCCGGGCCGCTACGGCACACCGGTCTGGTCGCCCAAAGGCGATCTGATCGCTTTCACCAAGCAGCACCAGGGACGGTTCCATATCGGTGTCATGCGTCCAGATGGCAGTGAAGAACGGCTTTTGACGGCGTCTTTCCTGGACGAAAGCCCAAGTTGGGCGCCCAATGGTCGGGTTTTGATGTTCACCCGTGAAAGCCCGGGCGCCGCGGGTGGTGCGCAGCTCTTTTCGGTGGACGTCACAGGCCGTAATCTGCGTCCGGTGGCAACGCCGGGCCCGGCTTCTGATCCAGCCTGGTCGCCGCTTTTGGAGTAAGCATATGCAGCGTCTTTTCAGTCTTCTCTTTGTCTTCGGTCTGGCGGCCTGCTCGAACCTGACCGAGCCTACGGCAAGTTTGCCAGGGGCCGCGGGCAATCCACAAAGCCAGGAGTATTTCAAAGCGGTTGTCGGTGACCGAGTGCTTTTTGCAGTGGATGAGGCGGTTTTGTCGGCGCAGGCTCGGCAAACGCTCGAAGGCCAAGCGCGTTGGCTGATTGACAACCCTACCTTCAACGCTCGGATCGAAGGCCATGCCGATGAACAGGGCACGCGCGAGTACAACCTTGCCCTGGGCGCGCGCCGTGCGGCCGCGGTGAAGGAGTTCCTGGTTGCTCGCGGTGTCGCCGATGGTCGGCTCGACACCGTGAGCTTTGGCAAGGAACGGCCGATTGAGATTTGTTCTAACGAAGCTTGCTATGCGCGCAATCGCCGGGCAGTTACCTTGGTCATAGCCGGGGGGGAAACCACATGATCCGTGTCCTTGCGATTTGTTTTGCGATGATTTGGGGCTCAGTTGCGCTGGCCCAGGATCGCGCTGCGACCCTGGCGGATATGCAGCGAGAGCTCACCACGCTGCGTGTTGAACTGCAGCAGTTGCGCGCCGAATTGGCGCCGAGCACGCCTGTTGGCGAGGCAACAGAGACCGCGCCCGCCGATGTCACTGGACCGCTTGAACGGCTCGACGGGCTAGAGCGTCAAGTGCGGGCGCTGACCGCGCAAACCGAAGAGCTTGCTTTCCGGATCGACCGGATCGTGAAAGATGGCACCAACCGGCTGGGCGATCTGGAATTTCGTATGGTCGAGTTGGAAGGTGGCGATTTGGGACAGATCCCACCGACAGCGACCTTAGGGGGCGGCACGGAAGAACCCGCAACACCGCTCGCGCCTCCTGCGCCCTCTACCAATCCAAACGCGCCGGCCCAATTCGCCGTAGCGGAGACCGCCGATTTTGAGGCGGCGATGACTGCGGTCGATCAAGGCGATCATGCGGATGGGCTGGCGAAACTAGATGCCTTCTTGGTGGCTTATCCTGGCAGCCCGCTTACCGCTGAGGCCCAGATGTTGCGTGGTGCGGCGCTTCATGGGCTCGACCGCGTGCCGGAAGCCGGACGCGCCTATCTGGAGGCATATACCCTGGCCGAGCTCAACGATCCTGCGCTTGCCGCCGATGCTTTGACCAGCCTTGGCGAGGCGTTGCACAAGCTCGAACAAACTCCGGAAGCCTGCTTGACGCTCGATCAAGTTCGTCGGGTCTATCCCGGCACCGCGGCCGCCCAGCGGGCTGAGACCGCATTGGCGGGAATGTCCTGCGCGGCGTGAGCCCAGCCGATGCTCTTGCGCAGGCCCTGGAGTCGGCGCTATCCGATGTTTCCAAGGTCCGTCTTGGGGTTGCTGTCTCTGGCGGCGGGGACAGCATGGCCCTGCTGACGCTGTTGGCCGATTGGTCGCAGAACCGCGGGATTACACTCGAGGCCGCGAGCGTCGATCACGGATTAAGACCAGAGGCGAAGCAAGAAATCGCCTTGGTTGCGGGACAGGCGAAAGACCTCGGCGTGGCCCATGCGTGCCTGTCCGATCCAGCGTGGCAGATGCAGGGCAATCTTCAAGCCGCTGCGCGTGATCTTCGCTATGCCCTCCTCAGAAAATGGGCCGCTCAACGTGGTCTGACGCATATTTGCCTGGGTCATACCTTGGAGGATCAAGCCGAAACCGTGCTTTTGCGTTTGGCGCGAGGGTCCGGCGTCGACGGTTTGGCAGGAATGTCTCTTCTGCGGAGAGACCCCAACGCGCCGCTTGTTTGGCTGCGTCCGTTGCTGCGGGTACACCGTTCAGTTCTGCGCGACGAGCTGACGGTGCGCGGGGTCGCTTGGGCCGATGATCCCAGCAATGATGATGCTCGGTTCGACCGGGTGCGCGCCCGGCGCCTTTTGGATGGCCTCAGTGATCTTGGTCTAAACTCTGAAACCCTTTCTGATACTGCAGCACGGATGGCGGCAGCGCGTTCTGCCCTCGGACAACAATCGATATTGGCTGCGACCCAAATCGCACGACAAGAGGTTGGTGAAGTACAGTTTGATAAAGAAAAACTGTTCGCTCTGCCGGACGATACGGCGTGGAGGCTCTTCGCCGCCGCGCTTTGCTGGGTGTCTGGGAACAGTTACCGGCCACGATTTTCCGCACTCCGCTCAGCCTTGAAGGACCTTGCAGACGGGCGCCGTGTGACCCTGCACGGTTGTCTGTGCCACTGCAGGAAGAGTGTCCTTCACGTCGGGCGAGAGCCTGCTGCGGTGGCACCGCCGGTTCCAGTGCCTGGTCTATGGGACAATCGTTGGAGGGTCGCAAAGCCACCAGAACCGGGGCTGCTGATCGGCGCTTTGGGCGAGGTGGGTCTTTCAGAGCGTCCCGACTGGCGCGAGGCCGGTTTGCCCCGTGAGACGCTTTTGGTGAGCCCCGCGCTTTGGCAGGGACCGCGCCTTTACGCCGCACCGCTCATCGACAAAGCGCTTGAATGCCAGGCAAATTTCATCCGCAGTAACTCTGAATTCAATGCATTGCTCTTACCTGATTGAACTGCGCCGTATCATCGCTATCTTTGCATGGTTGGTAGGGGTGCAACGTCACTCCGTAACTTTGCTAGGAGTTTCTCTTGGGCAACGCGCGAAATATCGCTTTCTGGGTGGTCTTGTTCCTCCTGATCCTTGCTCTTTTCAACCTGTTTAGCGGCGGGCAGTCGACCATGTCGTCGCGCTCGGTGAGCTATTCCGAATTCGTAACCGCGGTTGAAAATGGCGATGTCACCAGTGCGACGGTGGATGGTGAAAAGGTCACCTTCCGCGGCAGTGACGGCAATGACTATGTGACCATCGTGCCAACCGGCGCTGAGGTCACCGAGCGTCTGATCAACAACGAGGTTGTCGTCAATGCGCGACCTCAGGAGCAATCGGGTTTCACCACGCTTCTGATGACATTCCTGCCGTTCTTGCTGCTGATCGGGGTCTGGATCTACTTCATGAACCGGATGCAAGGAGGCGGTCGTGGCGGCGCGATGGGCTTTGGCAAATCACGTGCCAAGCTTCTGACCGAGAAACACGGTCGTGTGACCTTTGACGATGTTGCGGGCATTGACGAAGCGAAAGACGAGCTTGAAGAGATCGTTGAGTTTCTGAGAAACCCTCAGAAATTCAGTCGCTTGGGCGGCAAGATTCCGAAAGGCGCGTTGCTGGTGGGGCCTCCAGGGACTGGTAAGACCCTTCTTGCCCGCGCGATTGCGGGCGAGGCGGGTGTGCCCTTCTTCACCATTTCGGGCTCTGATTTTGTTGAGATGTTTGTGGGTGTCGGCGCGAGCCGTGTCCGCGACATGTTTGAGCAGGCCAAAAAGAATGCACCGTGTATCGTGTTCATCGACGAGATCGACGCGGTGGGTCGGTCGCGCGGCGTCGGTTATGGTGGCGGCAATGATGAACGCGAACAGACCCTGAACCAGCTTCTGGTTGAGATGGACGGATTTGAGGCTAATGAAGGGATCATCATCGTCGCGGCGACCAACCGCCCCGACGTGCTGGATCCGGCGCTGTTGCGCCCGGGCCGTTTCGACCGTCAGGTCCAAGTTCCGAACCCTGACATCAAAGGCCGCGAGAAAATCTTGGGCGTTCATGCGCGCAAGGTGCCGTTGGGTCCAGACGTCGACCTGCGCATCATCGCGCGGGGCACCCCAGGCTTTTCCGGCGCTGATTTGGCGAACTTGGTGAACGAATCGGCACTCATGGCCGCACGGGTCGGTCGGCGTTTTGTGACGATGGAAGACTTTGAGAACGCCAAGGACAAGGTTATGATGGGGGCTGAGCGTCGTTCCATGGTCATGACCGAGGACGAGAAAAAGCTCACAGCTTATCACGAGGCAGGCCATGCAGTTGTCGGGCTCTATGTGCCGCAGCATGATCCGATCCATAAGGCGACGATCATCCCACGGGGCCGGGCGCTTGGTCTGGTGATGTCGCTGCCCGAGCGAGATCAACTCAGCGTCACCTACACTAAGTATAAGTCCAAGATTGCCATGGCGATGGGTGGCAAGGTCGCCGAAGAACTCATCTTCGGGAAGGACAATGTGACCTCCGGCGCGGCCTCTGACATCCAACAGGTGTCCAAGATTGCCCGGGCGATGGTGACGCAGTTCGGCTTTTCCGATGAGCTTGGCCATATCGATTATGCCAATGAGCAACAGTCGTTCTTGGGTAACTATCAGGGCCAACCCAATGCAGGTCCGGACACCCAAGAAAAGATCGACGCTGAAGTGCGAAAGATCGTTGACGAAGGCTATGAGACGGCGAAGCGCGTGCTCACTGAACATGCCGAGGAACATCACCGTCTGGCAGAGGCGCTGCTGGAGTATGAGACCCTCACCGGTCCAGAAATCCTCAAGGCCATGAAAGGCGAGCCGCTCAACAAAGGTGATGATGAGGACGACACGCCTCCGGGTGATGTGCCCTCGATCACGGCGATCCCGAAAACCAAAACACGCTCGAAGCCTGGCGAAACAGGTGGGATGTCGCCAGAGCCAACCTGACACGGTCCGCTGGACTTCGAAATGAGAGACCCCGCTGGGCAATCGGCGGGGTTTTTCTTTGCGAGCTGCGTTTTGGCTAGGAATGGGCTTAGCAGCAGGGACAACGATACATTGAGCCGAAGCCGCACCGACTTTCGGATTAACTCGTCGATCCAGCCTTGCCGTGACCGGTCTTCCACGTAAATGAAGGGGATCACGAAAAAGGCCCAAGTCACGCGACCCAGGCCACGTCAAAGGTTGGAGGTTGGGAGCATCCATGACAGCAACAAGGATTGATGGGAAGGAATACGCTGCTCGGCTGCGTGGGGAGCTTGCAGACCATGTCACCAAGCTCAAGGCCGAAACTGGCCAGGCTCCTGGTCTCGCAGTGGTCTTGGTGGGCGAAGACCCCGCCAGCCAAGTGTATGTCCGGTCAAAGTCGCGCCAATGCGTCGAGATCGGGATGGAGAGCATCTCGCACAAACTGCCCGCTGATGTCTCGGAAGACGTCTTGTTGCGTTTGGTCGAAGAACTCAATGCCGATGCGAATGTGCATGGGATATTGGTGCAGTTCCCGCTGCCGAAAGGCTTAAGCGAGGAAAAGGTCGTCGCAACGATCAACCCGATGAAGGATGTTGACGGGTTTCATGTGGAGAATGTGGGCCTCTTGGCGACAGGATCACCGGCGCTGGTGCCCTGCACCCCCCTGGGCAGCATGATGCTGCTGCGCGATCACTTGGGCGATATCACCGGCATGGACGCCGTGGTGATCGGCCGCTCCAACATCGTTGGCAAACCGATGGCGCAACTGCTGCTTCAAGCCTCGGCAACTGTTACGATTGCACATTCTCGGACCCGCGATCTGGTAGAGACCGTTCGCCGGGCTGACATTGTCGTGGCGGCGGTCGGGCGTCCCACGATGGTGAAAGCTGATTGGATTAAGCCCGGGGCGACCGTCATCGATGTGGGCATCAATCGTGTCGAGGGTGAAGGTGGCAAGTCCAAAATCGTCGGGGATTTGGATCCCGGTGTCTGGGAGATTGCTGGGGCAATGACGCCTGTTCCGGGGGGCGTCGGGCCGATGACCATCGCCTGTCTCCTGGCCAACACAGTCAGCGCTTTTTGCCGCCAACACGGGATAGCGCCACCGGAGGCCTTGCTCGCTTAAGACGTCCTAATCGCGTGCCCTAGTCGGACGCTCGATTATCCAAACCGGCGCGGCGGCGCGGGGCTGAGCGCTTCTTTGAGCTGTCCGCGCGGCATCGGTACGGCCCTAGCTGATTTTCCTGTCAGCACCGCCAACGCCTCTGGCCCCATCAACTCTGACAGCACCTGCTCTCTGCAAGACAACCCACCTGTGAATGCGCCAAAAGCGGGCAAGATGATGCGCCGCTGATCGATCAAGAAGCAGGGCCGGCTGACCCGTGTCCCGCCCAGTGCGAGCGTGGCTTTCGGATGATAGTGGGCAGAAATCTCGCCAGAGGCATTCGGCTGCGCGATATGACGGAAAGCGATCCCATCATGGTCAAAAACGGAGACCTTTTGGCCAGCAAACGGCGGTGGGCCAGGGTCGTGATTGCCGCCCACCCAGATCCAATCAGCGACCGACAGCAAAGACATCAGACGCTCGAGAGTTTCCGGTGACAGGTTTTCCGCCGCTCGATTGTCATCGAAACCGTCGCCGAGCGATAAAACGGTCTTGGCTTGCGTTGCGTCAATCTCTGCGGCCAGTTTGTCGAGCGTCGCCTCATCGCCATAGGGGGGCAGCATCTGGCCACCCCGGCGCGCCACACGTTCGGGCTTGCCGAGATGCAGATCGCCGACCACCAGCATTTGGGCCTCAACTGCCCAGAGCGCACCGCTGGCACGGGCCTCAAAAGCTTGGCCGCAAAAGCTGAAGGGAAATGCGTTCATGCTTCGTTCTCGCATCAAAACCTGCAAAACCGCAAGCCAAATCGCCCGCTATTGCCCGTGTAATTTGGATTCGTCCAAGGTCGCTATCAGAATCAATCCAATAGCAAGCGGGACGACAGCGACCCAGAACGATGTCTTCAATCCATGGGCAAATGCGTCGGTCAGGATGGTGGCCACCTGCGACGATTGCTCTGACCCGAGTGTGCTGAGGATCTTCTCCACCTCAGGTGTCTGCGGGTCGCTGCCGTTGATCACCCGCTGATCTGCCGCCGACAGATTGATCCCGGCGGCGGTCAATTCCTTCGCAAGTCGCGCGGCGCTGGTGACATACATCACCGCTGTGGCCGCGGCGACACCGATTGCGCCAGACGTCAGATGCAACATGAAGGAAAGTCCACCAGCGAGACCCGATTGCGCCTCATCCACGGCGCTGACAGCAGCGGTACCAGATGAAGTCACAGACAGCGTGCCGCCCAAGCCCAAGAGGAACAGCGCAGGTAATACAATCTCATAACGCCAAGACACATCCATGAAGATGATCACGAGACAACCGAGCAGGAGCAGAAGATACCCCGCTAACAGCATTCTTCTTGGTCCAAAATCTTTGTAGAGCGCCCCGCACAAGACCGATCCAATCGCCAAAAGCACCATCAAAGGCGTCATCCCGTAGGACGCCTGTAGGGTGGTCCAGTAGAGGGTCTTGGTCATGTATTGGGGCAAGTAAAGGAAGGCGATGAAAATCGCGGGAACGCAGAACCCGTTTGCACAAAGCGCGATGACAAATTCGCGCCGCCGCAACATGCCTAGCGGGACAAGCGGGTCTCGAGCTTTCGTTTCCCAAAACGGAAACAGGAGCAGCAAGAAGGCTGACGCCCCGAACAACGCAAGCGTCGGAGGCGCCGCCCAGCCCCAGCTGGTGCCTTGGTCAAGCGCGAGCATCAGACACAGAACCGACCCAGAAAAGAGCACGATACCACCGTAATCGATGCTCTCATCAACATCGTGGGGATGCTCACGGTCCAAAAGCAGCGCCGCAGATATCAAAGAGATCAGCCCGATCACCGTATTGATCAGGAAAAATATTCGCCAGTCTTCAAAAGAGACGACAACGCCGCTGATTAGGGGACCGATGACATTGCCCGTGGTCACTCCGGCCAAGACCAGACCGAGCCCAAGGGCGCGATCCCCAGAAATCGCCAATGAGCCTTTGGCGATCAAACAGGGCCAAATGAGCGCCGCGCCCACCCCTTGGAGCGCTCGGGCGATGATCAGCCATGTTATGGAAGGGGCCAAGTAGCAGCCGAAGGACGCGCCGATGAAGACCACAAAGCCCAAGAGCATCATCCGCCGGTGACCGCGTAGATCGCCGAGCCGTCCACCTGAGACCATGAACATCGCAAATGTCAGCGCGTAGATATTCAGAACCCACTGAGTGGTGGTGATATCGGCGGAAAAATCGCTTTCAATCTGCGGAACCAAAAGCAGGACTCCGGTGAAGTCGGTCCCGATCGCAAATGCGCCTAGCATCAGCCCCGCCAGAGCGATCGTGCTTTTCCCCGCCATTTATCTGCCCCCGGCGTTGCTCTGATTCCTCTTTAGCATGTTGACGCAAAGGGCAATGTATTTTTCTTCACGCGCGCAAACCTTCGTCGGACAGTCCGGCGGCGTCCAAAAGCCGTTCGGTTTCTTCGGCCAAGAGCCGCTCTTGCGCGGCACCTTGTACTGGCACGCGCCCAGCCTCCAAGAACAGTGGCGCCGCAAGTGGGGTAACGCGATCAAGGGTGATGTGATCAACGCGGCCGCGCGTGCGTTCCAGCATTTCTTCGATCCGGCCAAAATCGACCAACCCGCGCATGGCCTCTTCCTGTGTCACCTGGAGCAGCACGTGATCGGGATCGTACTTGCGCAGGGTGTCATAGAGGATGTCAGAGCTGAAACTGGCCTGCCGCCCGGATTTGCGCGCAGTTGTGGTTTGTCGGTCGATCAGGCCCGCGATGATGGCAGAGGCCTTGAACGTCCGTTTCATCACCGCGTTGCCCGCCAGCCAGGTTTCAAAATCGGCGCGTAGATTATCGGCCGCAAAGAGCGGTTCTGGGTCCCGCAGCGGGTCAAGCGACCAGATGAGCACCGCATAGTCGGTGGAGACGAAGCCCATCGGACCAAGCCCCATGACCTCCATCCGTTGCGTCAGCAAAAGCCCCAGCGTCTGCATCGCATTGCGTCCGGCGAAGCCATAAACGCAGGTGTGGGCGCGCCCGTCATGGGGAAAGCTCTCGATCAGCAGGCGGTTTGCCTCAGGCAGGCGAGACACCTTGCGTTGCAACTCTAGCCAAGCGGCCGTGTGCCCTGGCAACTCCGGCCAGGCTGGCTGTTGGAACATCTCCAGTATCCGCTTTGACAACTGAGTGGAGGTGGCGAATTTTGTGCCCATAAAGGTGGCGATGCGGGGTTTGTCGCCGGGTCTTCGGGTGACCTCAACGGTGAGTTCGCGCAGCCCTTCGTAGCGGACGACCTTACCGCCGATCAAAAACGTGTCGCCTTTGGTCAGCGTGGCGGCAAACGCTTCTTCGATCTCTCCCAAGGGTCGTCCGCCATAGGTGTTCTTAAGCCGGACCTTCAGTGTGTCGGTGTCTTGGATCGTCCCGATATTCATGCGGATTTCGCGCGCTGCCCGAGGATCTCGCAGCCGCCAGCGCCCATCTGGGTCTTGCATCAATCGCTGCCACCGGTCGTAGGCGCGGAGCGCATAACCGCCCGTGGCACAAAAGTTGAGGCAATCGTCAAAGGCCCGCCGCGTAAGATCAACGTATGCGCCGGCACTGGTGATCTCTGCAAAGAGGGCGTCGGCATCGAACGGGCCAGAACAGGCGGCGATCAGGATGTGTTGGCACAACACATCGCGTGGTCCTGGCGCGGGTGGTGCGCCATCCAGGTCATGGGCGCGGACCGCCGCCAACGCGGCTTGGCACTCGACGATTTCAAAGCGGTTCGCGGGCACCAAAAGTGCTTTCGAGGGGGCGTTGTAGCGATGGTTGGCACGGCCGATCCGCTGAACCAGGCGCTTGACGTTTTTCGGGGCACCGACCTGGATCACCAGATCAACATCCCCCCAGTCGATCCCAAGATCGAGCGAACCTGTGCAAACAATGGCGCGCAGCGCGCCATCGACCATCGCTTGTTCGACCTTCTCTCTTTGTGCCCGCGCCAAAGAACCATGATGAATGCCGACCGGGAGTTGATCTTCATTTTCCAACCAAAGGGCGTGGAAAAAGATCTCGGCCTGGGCGCGGGTGTTGTGAAAGATCAATGTGGTTTTGTGTTTTTTGATCTCGTTTAAAACTGCACCGATCGCGTAGCGCCCGCCGCCCCCAGACCAGGGGGGTGTCTCAGCGGTGCAAAGCATAGATATATCGGGTTCTGGCCCAGGATCGGCAAAGAGGATCTCACAAGGATCGGGGTGGCGGGCAAGAAGGCGGGCGATGTGGTCTGGATTTTCGACAGTTGCTGACAGGCCCACGCGGCGCAATCCGGGGCAAAGCCGTTGCAATCGCGCGAGGCCAAGCATCAATTGATCGCCCCGTTTGCTTTCGGCCAGCGCATGGATTTCATCGACAACGATCCGCTGAAGCCCATCAAAAATCCGCGGCGCGTCTTCGTAAGACAGAAGCAAGGCAAGGCTTTCGGGTGTGGTCAGCAAGATATGCGGCGGGTCCACCCGTTGCCGCCGCTTTTGAGTGTAGGACGTGTCGCCGGTCCGGTCCTCCACGCGGATCGCAAGCCCCGCCTCCGCGATCGGTGTCTCTAGATTGCGTCGAATATCAGCTGCCAAAGCTTTAAGCGGTGAGACATAGAGCGTGTGGAGCCCCGTCTTGGGCGTCTCCCCTAAGGCCGCCAGGGTCGGCAGAAAGCCTGCGAGCGTTTTGCCCCCGCCCGTTGGTGCAATCAGCAGCGTTGCAGGGGCATCGGCGCGATCGAGCATTTCGCGCTGGTGCGAATGAAGCGACCAACCACGTTGGGCGAACCACATTTCAAGGGACGGGGGGAGAGCCTGCATGGCCATGGTGTAGCAGCTTGTTAACCAAATGCAGACTCAGTCGCAGCGTTTTAACCAAGCATTGTCAGCCGCCCTGCAAGGATCGTTGCTGGTTTTCTGTAGTGGGCTGAGTGATGCGTTCCTTTCCGATGACGGAAATAACTCCACTACCGTTGGTGGTGGATGTCGATAAGGGTCTGCTCGCGCGCGATCCGATCCCGACGGGGCTGTGGCACTGTTTTCGGCATCGCCCGCTGACCACACTGCTGACCCTACGCCGCCAATGGCGTGATCCCGGCACGGCACTGAAACAGCTTTTGGCAATGCCCGGGATGCGGCCGCCACGCCTGCCACTGCGCTCTGAGGTCCTGGACTTGATCACTACTGCCGGAAAGTGCGGCGTCCGCGTGACCCTGATTTCGTCTCTGCCTGAAACAATTCTGGCCCATATGCGCGACCAACTTGGTCTATCGGCGGCGATCAGGGGCGCGCAACCGAACCAGCCGTTTCGGGCTAAAGAACGCTCAGACTACATCGCCGCGAGTTTCGGACGGCGGGGATTTGACATCGTCAGTGCGGCTCGGCGCGGTCAGCCAGGGGTTTCCATGGCGCGACGCGCAATCCTTGCAGGTCTCACGCTATCAGAAAAGCGTCGCTGGATCAGCCGGGGTGTCACCGTCTACTATTTGACGGACGCCCCAGGTTTTTCGCCGCGCGTGACACTGCGCGCGGGTCAAGGCTGGGGCGAAAACTGGACGCAGCCTGACGACGCCGAGACACGCAAGCACGTTAGACCTGAAACACATCCGCCCAGTCAGGATGTTTCCGACGTTCCGCGTTCACAAACGGGCAGAGCGGCACGATCTTGAAACCATTGGCGCGCGCGTCTTCCACCATATGCGCGACCAGGGCCTTGCCAGCTCCGGTGCCGCGCATACTGTCGGGAACGCCCGTGTGATCTGCAATCACGGTCTCGGGCGAGAGGACAGAGAAGGTGAGTTCGGCCTCTGCGCCGTCTCGTTCGAGCACATAGCGCCCCTTCGCGCCATTGACCTCTTTGTGGATCACATCAGACAATGCTCGCCTCGGTCTTGGACCTCAGCTCTTCTTCGGTGACCTCGGGGGCCAATTCAACGATCTTCAACCCGCCTTCGACCACGTCGAGCACCCCGAGATTCGTAATAATCCGGTCCACAACGCCCGTGCCGGTCAGCGGCAAGGTGCATGCATGCAGCAGCTTCGTCTGCCCCTTTTTGTTGGTGTGATCCATCACCACGACCACCCGGCCAACGCCTGCGACAAGATCCATTGCGCCGCCCATGCCCTTGACCAGTTTGCCCGGGATCATCCAATTGGCCAGATCGCCGTTTTCGGCGACTTCCATCGCGCCCAAAATCGCCATCGCGATTTTACCGCCCCGGATCATGCCAAAGCTCTGCGCGCTGTCGAAATAGGAGGTCTCGGGCAGCTCGGTAATCGTTTGCTTTCCTGCATTGATGAGGTCGGCGTCGATCTCTTCTTCGGTCGGGAAGGGGCCCATGCCGAGCATGCCATTTTCCGATTGCAGCACCACCTCGATGCCTTCAGGGATGTAGTTTGACACCAGTGTTGGGATGCCAATACCGAGATTGACATACCAGCCGTCTTGAAGCTCTTGTGCGGCCCGTTCGGCCATCTGATTGCGGTCCCAGGGCATGTGCTAGCCTTTCTCGCTGTCTGTCAATTCTGTGAAGAAAATCAAAAACCCATCGGGGTCTTTCACGTGCAACTCGCGCACGCCATAGTCGCGGTCGAAGGGCGGTCTAAGACTGCCCGCCGGAAACTCATCGGCCCGGTCTTTGATCTGATCCCAGTACCCATCCAGGTCGTTCAGCCAAATCTGAGCCGAGATATTGGTGGCTGTGGCGCGAAGCGCTCGCTCGTCAGCGCCCCCAATGAGCGCAATCATCGCAGGCCCTCGACGCAGGAGCGCATACCCCGCGTCGGCGTTGTGGATGCTCAAATCGAAGCCAAGCATTTCGCTATAGAACGCAACACTTTGTGCCACATCGCGGACCGGCACGATCGGCGATGTGCCCGGCACGGGCCCCATTAGGCGGCCCGGATGGTGCGTTGTTCGATACGCTTTTCATGCTCGCCCTGAATTAAGCGATGCACATAGATGCCGGGCAGATGGATGGCATCGGGGTCGAGGCTGCCGACCGGAACGATCTCTTCCACTTCCATGATGCAAACCTTGCCCGCGCTCGCTGCTGGCGGATTGAAGTTGCGCGCGGTTTTGCGGAAAATCGCGTTACCGGTTGAATCGGCTTTCCACGCCTTCACGATGGAGATGTCGGCGAAAATGCCCTTCTCTAAAATGTAGGTCTCGCCGTCGAACTCTTTGTGTTCTTTGCCTGTTGCGACGTCAGTGCCGACACCGGTTTTGGTGTAGAAGCCTGGGATGCCACAGCCACCGGCGCGCAGCCGCTCGGCCAATGTGCCTTGCGGGTTGAACTCGATCTCCAGCTCACCAGAGAGATATTGTTGCATGAAAAGATCATTCTCGCCCACATAGGACGACATCATCTTCTTAACTTGCTTGGTTTCGAGCAATATGCCGAGCCCGAAATCATCGACGCCGGCATTGTTGGAGGCCACGGTAATGTCCTTGGTCCCGGCCTTTTTGATCGCATTGATCAGGAGTTCAGGGATCCCACAGAGACCAAACCCACCGGCGGCAATCAGCATTCCGTCAAAGAGCAATCCATCTAGCGCCTCATCGGCATTATCGTAGACTTTCTTCATCGAACGCCCCTCATATTTGACGAAATATCTGCGAGGCGTTCTTGCGCGCTCGCGGCGTGGAGTCAATCGTTGCGCTGCCGTGCGGGGCCTATGTTGGGAGCGCTTCGATAGCATATTGGGCCGCAAACTCAGGGCTTGGCGGTATTGGGGTTATCACATCGATCAGCACCCCGTTTGGATCGGTGGTGATGAAGTGCCGCTGACCAAAATCCTCATCGCAAAGAGGTTTCAGCATTGGCAGTCCAGCAGAGACCAGACGGTCGTGGACCAGATCAACATCCTCAACCTCGAAATTGAGGATCATGCCCTGCGTTGTCCCGCGGCCTGGCTGGGGAATGGTTGGATGGTCCTCTTGCAGAACAGCGAGGTTCACGCTGGGCGCTGTCGGCATTTGTAAATGGACGTACCAATCGGCGGCAAACATCTCGCGAAAACTGAAATGCGTGACATAGAAATCCGCCGTTCCTGGGACATCAGCAGTTTGCAGAACAGGATAGTATTGGGTCAGTTTCATCTTGGCCTCCTAAGTATAAGTACATACAGTCTGTATGTGAGTAACTCATAAACAAACAGGCTGTATGTATGCAAGATAATTCGAAACGGCGTCGCAATGTTGATCGCAGCGCAGACACAAAAGCTCGGCTTATTGCTGCGGCCCGTAAGCTATTTGTTGAGAAGGGGTTTTCGGGCACTTCGACACCGGAAATCGTGCGTCAAGCCGAAGTGACACGCGGCGCGCTCTATCATCACTATGCGGACAAAACGGCGCTATTTCGTGCGGTGCTGGAAGCAGAGAGCGATGCGATCGGTCACGCGATAGAAGCAATAGACAAACAGCCTAACCCGCTTGCGGCCGGTAGTGCGGCCTATTTTTCCGCCATGGCTGTGCCGGGTCGGGCTAGACTTTTGTTGGTCGAAGGACCTTTTGTCCTTGGCGCAGCAGAGATCGATGCCATGGATGGCGGTGGGGGGCGCGCGTCATTGCGCGCAGGTCTTGCCGCCGCGGTAAACGGTTTCAGCGAAACGGAAATTGACGCCCTCGCCATGATTCTTTCTGCAGGGTTTGACCGCGCTGCATTGGCAATCGCCGAGGGGGCTGCGCCCGAACCTTATCACGTGGCTTTGCAAAGCCTGATTGAGGGGATCAGGGCTCAGTAGACCCTTATTCAGCGGCCTCTGGGGGCGAGTCTTTGGATTTGGCGGTTTTCTTCTTGGCGGATGTTTTCTTTGTTGTGGACGTCTTCGCTGCTGCCTTGCGCGCAGGCTTCTTCTTGCCCGTTCGGGCCTGACGTTCAGCGATCAGCTCGACCGCCATTTCAAGTGTCACTTGGTTGGGATCAACGTCTTTTGGGAGCGTCGCGTTGACCTTGTCCCATTTCACATAGGGGCCGTAGCGTCCATTCATCACGGCAATCGGTCCGCCGGCTTCAGGATGCTCGCCAAGCTCTTTCAACGGTTTGGCTGGCGCTGGTTTGCCGCGGGTCGGTTTTGCGGCCAATACCTCTACAGCGCGGTTCATGCCGATGGTGAAGACCTCTTCGACATCGGGCAAATTGGCGTATTTCGAGCCATGTTTGACATAAGGCCCATAGCGTCCAATCGCGGCAGTGATCATTTCACCGTCATCGGGATGGGGCCCAACATCCCTAGGTAAGTTGAGAAGCATCAGAGCTTTTTCAAGATCAATCGCATCCGCGGCCCAACCCTTTGGAAGAGAGGCCCGGGGGGGCTTTTTGATGTCTTCGGTTGCCTCGCCTCGCTGGACATAGGGGCCAAAGCGCCCTGTTCTGAGGCTGATCGCATCGTCCGCGTCATAGCCTAGGAGTTTGCCATCAGGACCAATTCCACTTGCATCGCCGTCCTCGGTGCCCGGCGGTCCAAAGGGGCGGGTATAGCGACATTCGGGATAGTTCGAGCAGCCGATAAAGGCCCCGCCAGAGCGCGCAGTGCGCATCGACAACCGTCCAACGCCACAATTGGGGCATAGACGCGGATCAGAGCCGTCTTCTTTCGGTGGGAATAAATGAGGCTCCAGCACCTCATTGATCTTTTCTAGGACATCTGTGATGCGCAGCTCAGAGGTCTCATCCAGATGGGCTTTGAAATCCCGCCAAAACCGGTCGAGCACTTCTGTCCATTCACGGCTGCCCGCAGTGATGTCATCAAGCTCTTCTTCCAGACCGGCAGTGAAGTTGTAGCCGACATACTTGCGGAAGTAGTTCATCAAAAAGGCGGTGACGAGACGACCTTTATCTTCTGGTATCAGGCGGTTGCCATCTTTGACCACATAGCCGCGATCTTGGATCGTTGTCACGATCGACGCATATGTCGATGGCCGCCCGATGCCAAGCTCTTCCATCTTTTTGACCAAGGTGGCTTCGGTGTAGCGCGGTGGAGGCTGCGTAAAATGCTGCTGACCCAGAACTGCGCCAGAGGTGTCAATATGGGCGTTGACCGCCCGGCCTTGCGACGTGGTCGTTGCGTCTTGAGCCTCTGTCAGTTTGGCGTAGGCGGGTTTCAGGCCATCTTTGTGCAGGGGCGTAGCCTCGCCTTCAGAGATCACTGGCAGACGCGCGTCATCTCCGTCTGAGGTCGGTTCATCCCGGCCTTCCTCATAAACCTTCAAGAATCCATCGAAAAGGATCACTTGGCCGGTGGCCCGCAGCACAACCTCCCCATCAGGGCTGGAAATGTCGACAGTGGTCCGCTCCAACCGTGCGGCGGCCATTTGGCTTGCCAGCGTGCGCTTCCAGATCAGATCGTAGAGCCTGCGCTGATCAGCGTCCGTGACCTTGAGGCTCGCAGCATCGCGCGCCATGTCAGTGGGCCGAATGCATTCATGTGCTTCTTGGGCGTTTTTGGCTTTGTTTTTGTACATGCGAGGCGAGCTGGGCAGGTAGTCCGCGCCAAAGCGATCTTTGATCGCATCCCGCGCCGCCATGACCGCTTCAGGGGCCATATCGATCCCGTCGGTACGCATGTAGGTGATATAGCCTGCTTCGTACAGGCGTTGCGCGCTGGCCATGGTCTGCCGCGCGCCAAAGCCGAATTTGCGGCTGGCTTCTTGCTGCAGCGTCGAGGTCATAAACGGGGCGGAGGGATTGCGCGTCCCCGGCTTGGCCTCCACACTTCTAATGCTAAGCGTGCGCGACGCCACGGCAGCAACGGCAAGTTCTGCTGCCTCTGCTGTCCCGAGGTCAAAGCGGTCGAGTTTTTTGCCCCCGAGCGTGGTTAGACGCGCCTCAAAGCTTTGCCCTCGCGGGGTTTCCAGCATGGCGCGGACGGACCAGTATTCTTGCGGCTTGAAGGCCTCGATTTCCATCTCGCGCTCGACGATCAGCCGCAGGCAAACCGATTGCACCCGGCCTGCAGATTTCGAGCCCGGCAATTTGCGCCATAATACCGGTGAGAGCTTGAAGCCCACCAGAAAATCCAAGGCGCGCCGGGCGCGATAGGCATCGACCAATTCCATATCCACGTCGCGCGGGCTTTTCATTGCCTCGGTCACAGCGGATTTGGTGATCGCGTTGAATACAACGCGGCGCACCTCGGTGGTTTTTTTGATCGCGCGGCGCTTGGTCAGGGTCTCTTGCAAGTGCCAACTGATCGCCTCTCCTTCGCGATCGGGGTCGGTGGCGAGGATCAGCGCATCATCATCTTTCAGAGCGTCAGCAATGGCCTTAATACGTTTCTTGCTATCGCCGCCAACCTCCCAAATCATCTCGAATCGATGCTCAGGATCGACGGCTTCTTCTTTCGGCAGAAGGTCACGCACATGGCCGTAAGAGGCGAGAACGGTGAAGTCATCCCCGAGATATTTGTTAATTGTCTTAGCTTTAGCAGGCGACTCGACGACGACTACCGGCATGAAAAGCCCCTTACCAGTACAGACCGTTTGATTGCGGGGTAGATGTGGCCGTGCGGTGCAAGATGTCAATGACGCACCGCAGCAGCGTTTAAATTCGTGTGCTCAGAAGCCCGCCTGGTTGTCGCAAAACGCGTCCCTCAAGTTCCAGATCGATGAGTGCCGGAGCGACCTCTCCACTCGGCAGGGCAAGATCCCTCAGCAATTGATCCTCAGAAACGGGGCTGGGACCAAGCCGCGCCAGAATACGGTCGTGAAGCTTGATCTGAGCCATAGCGGGACGCTTAGTCGGCGCAGGTTTGGGGGGTACCAACTCGTCAGGCTCTGGCTCGGCGAATTCAAAACTCGGCCGTTCTGTGTCTACTGGTCCAATGATTTCGAGCACATCTTCGACGTTGCGGACCAGTGTCGCGCCGTCGCGGATCAGCATATTGCAGCCAGAGGCGCGGGCATCGAAGGGGTGGCCCGGCACAGCCATGACCTCTCGTCCCTGGTCGCCTGCGTCACGGGCCGTTATCAAGCTGCCCGAGCGCGAGGCTGCTTCAATGACGATAAGACCGCGTGCCATTCCTGAAATCAATCGGTTACGGGTTGGGAAATGCCGCGCCTGAGGGGGCAGGCCCATGGGTTGCTCTGAAATCAGCACTCCCTTCTCGGCGATGTGTTTGTAAAGTCCGTCATTCTGGCGGGGATAGACGACGTCAATGCCGCCTGCGAGTACCGCCGCTGTTCCCTTTTCCAGGGCTGCATCATGGGCGACGCCGTCGATCCCGCGGGCCATGCCAGAGACCACAACAAAGCCCGCCTCCGACAAACCCGTGGCAAGCATGCGCGCTGTGCGCTCGCCCAAGCCAGAGGCGTTGCGCGCCCCGACGATCGCAATCATGGGCTGGGTCAGAAGTGCTCTGTCCCCGCGCATCCAAAAAAGCGGGGGCGCATCGCTGATCGTGCTGAGAAGCGGCGGATAGTCTGCTTCGCCCCGGCAAACCATGCGGGCTCCAAAACGCGAAGCGGTCTTCATTTCCGCCACAGCTCGCGCAGCATCTGTGGGCGCGTAGTCGGTGACGCCTGCCGCTGCTGCGATATGGGGCAGCTCAGCGAGCGCCGCTTGCGCGGAGCCGTGTTCGGCCATCAATCTGTAGAAAGTTGCGATCCCGACACGTCGGGATCTAAGTAGGCGGAGCCACGATAACCGATCTTCGTCCAGCAGTGGTGGGGTGAGGGGTGTGGGGCTGGAAGAAGTGGTTTTTGTGGTCATCGCGGCTCCGCCAGAGGGGTGACAACACTCTTCCGCGATCTGGGTTAATCGATACTGAATCGAAGGAAGTTTTTTTCGAAAACCTGTAAACCCCTGTTATCCCGCGCCTCCAACGGTCAGACCGCCGATCAAAAGGCTTGGTTGCCCCACACCAACAGGCACCCATTGGCCAGCTTTGCCGCAATTTCCGATGCCGGGATCAAGCGCCAAGTCATTGCCGATTCCACGCACCTTCCGCAACGCAGTGGGTCCGTCGCCGATGAGCGTGGCACCTTTTATCGGTGCCCCCACTTGGCCATCCTTCACCTGATAGGCTTCGGTGCAGGAGAACACGAATTTGCCATTGGTGATATCGACCTGACCGCCGCCAAAGCCCACGGCATAAATTCCGTCTTTCAAATCAGAGAGCATCGCCTTGGGGTCAGAACTGCCGGACAGCATATAGGTGTTGGTCATCCGGGGCATCGGCGGATGGGCATAGCTTTGACGCCGCCCATTGCCAGTGGGCTTCACGCCCATGAGCCGGGCGTTTTGACGATCTTGCATGAACCCCACCAGCGTACCGTCCTCGATCAGGACGTTTTTTCCTGAGGCCGTGCCCTCATCATCGAAGCTGATGGAACCGCGCAGGTCGGGGATCGTGCCGTCGTCGAGCACTGTTACGCCTTTTGACGCCACTTGCTGCCCCATAAGACCTGCGAAAGCCGAGCTTTCTTTGCGATTGAAATCGCCCTCAAGTCCATGACCCACAGCCTCGTGCAAAAGTATACCGGGCCAGCCCGGCCCCAGCAGGACGTCCATCACACCAGCAGGCGCTGGAATGGCCTCAAGATTGACCAAAGCGATTCGCAACGCTTCGCGTGTTTTTGCTTCCCAAATGTCGCGCGCGACCACCTTATCCAACAGGATCCGGCCCCCGCCGCCTGCATAACCGGTTTCGCGACGCCCATCTTGTTCCACGATGACCGAGACATTCAGACGCGCCATTGGCCTGGTGTCACTGACCGACACGCCGTCGGGCCGCAGGATTACTACCTCTTGCAAACTGGCAGCGAGCGTCGCGCTGACCTGCACCACGCGAGGGTCGAGCCCGCGGGCGAATGCATCGATCTCGCGGAGCGTGTCGACCTTGAGCGAGAACTCCATCCCTTCGACAGGATCGGCATCAGTGTAAAGCCGCGTGTTGGTTGGTTGCGGTCCGGCCGAGAGGCTGCCAGCCCCTTCACTCACGGCCAAACGGGCGGTTTCCACGGCGCGGCGCAAGCTTTTCTCGGAAATCTCGGTGGAATGGGCGTATCCAGAGGTCTCTCCTTGCACCGCACGCAATCCAAAGCCTTCCGCAGCGTCGTAGCTGGCGGTTTTCAGGCGGCCATCATCGAAGTTCAGAACCTCAGACCGACGGCGTTCCAAAAACAACTCGCCATCATCTGCGCCAAGGGTTGCGTCCCGCAACTGCGTCAGCACTGCATCGCGGTCCACATGCGTCTCGAATGGATTGAAAGACGACTGAGACATGGCGGTTAGTATCCTTTTAGGAGTTCTAGGTTTTGGATGCGCGTCGGGATGACGCAGAAGCCTTCTTGGGGCTGCCAATCTAATATGGTTCTCGACTAATCCAACACAACGCGACGTTCATACTGCCGTGGCAGGAGAGCGTCGACACCAACCGCTTGAACAGACAGGATGCCCGCAATGCGACTAACCTTGCCGCTTATCGCTGCGATCGCCAGCATGACTGCCTCCCTCGCTTCAGCACAAGACGCTCTCGGGGACCTTGAGGTCATCGGGAAACCGGTTCCCGGCGGCGTCGGTTTCCAACCAGCCGCAACCGAACTGGCGAGCGATATCCAATGGCTGGATGGCTTCGTGCTGGTCATCATTACCCTGATTTGTATTTTCGTCGTTGGGCTCTTGGCCGTTGTGATCTTCAAATACAACGAAAAGGCCAATCCAAACCCTGCGAGCTTCACCCATAACTCTCCTTTGGAAATCGCCTGGACCATCGTGCCCATCCTAATCCTTGTGCTGATCGGGGCGTTTTCGCTGCCAGTGCTCTTCAAACAGCAGGAAATTCCCGTGCCCGATATCACCATCAAGGTCACAGGATACCAGTGGTATTGGGGCTATGAGTATCCCGACGAGGGCTTTTCTTTCGACAGCCTGATGCTCGCAAAAGAAGAGCTCGCAGAGTTTGGTTATGCCGAGGACGAGTACCTGCTGGCGACCGATACGGCTGTTGTGGTGCCCGTGGGCAAGACCATCGTGATGCTGGTCACCGGCGGCGATGTGATCCATTCTTGGACCGTGCCTGCATTTGGTGTGAAACAGGACGCCGTTCCAGGCCGGATCGCGCAGCTTTGGTTTAATGCAGAAAAAGAAGGTGTCTATTTCGGGCAATGTTCTGAGCTGTGTGGCAAAGACCATGCCTATATGCCGATCACCGTGAAAGTGGTCAGTGAAGACGCCTATGCCACCTGGTTGGAGGGCGCCCGCGAAGAATACGCTAGCACACCCGCTCAGCTTGATCTGGCCTCACGCTAAGACCGCATCTGAGAACGCAAGCTGACGATGACCGACGCAAGCCTCTACGAACGTACATCTGAACCTCAGTTTGGTGACTATATCACGTTGTTAAAACCGCGTGTGATGAGCCTGGTGGTGTTCACGGCTTTCGTCGGACTGCTCGTTGCCCCCATGCCTGTGCATCCGATGATCGGGTTTGCCTCGATCCTATTTATTGCTGTTGGTGGTGGTGCCTCTGGTGCGCTGAACATGTGGTACGACGCTGATATCGATGCGGTTATGAAGCGCACCCGCAAGCGTCCTGTGCCCGCCGGACGCGTCTCTCCTGGCGATGCGCTGGCTTTGGGACTTGTACTTTCCGGTTTCGCGATTGTGATGCTCTGGCTCGCGTCCAACGCCGTAGCGGCGGGGCTGCTGGCCTTCACAATCTTCTTCTACATTGTCGTCTACACCATGTGGCTAAAACGCTGGACGCCGCAGAACATCGTCATTGGCGGGGCAGCGGGAGCATTTCCTCCGATGATCGGCTGGGCGGTTGCCACCGGTGGTGTTTCCATCGAAAGCCTGCTGATGTTCGGGCTGATCTTCATGTGGACGCCGCCCCATTTCTGGGCGCTCGCGCTCTTTATGAAGTCGGACTATGCCGACGCTGGCGTCCCCATGTTGACAGTGACCCATGGCCGGGATGTGACGCGTCGGCATATCTTTATCTACACGCTGCTTTTGGTCCCTGTTGCCCTGGCGCTGATCGCTACACCGATAGCGGGCCCGGTTTACATCGTGACGGCGCTGGTTTTGAACGCGCGTTTCCTCCACGGGGCGTGGCGCATTTGGCGGCGTGACGATGCAGCTTGTGAGGCCGATCGTCACCTGGTCGAGCGTCAGTTTTTCCGACTATCTCTTTGGTATCTGTTCCTCCACTTTGGTGCGCTCTTGGCCGACGGAGTTTTGGCGCGCCTCGGCTACGGGATAATGTGATGGCGAACTTTGATCGAACAACGCATGAGATCCACACGCGCCGCTGGAGCCACAATTTGGGTCTAGCGGTCGTACTGCTCGGAGTTGTTGGGGTGGTCTTCGGGCTGACCCTCGCCAAAGTCACCACCGGCGCGAATATGGAAGCCTTCGACCATGTGGCGCGTCCTGCGCTGATTGAGGAGCAGTGATGGCTCTGACCGGCAAAACACGCACTGTGGCGCAAACCGTTGGTTTGGTGCTGGTGATGGGCGCCCTCGCGTGGGCCTCGGTGCCGCTCTACGATTGGTTCTGCCGGGTGACCGGATATGGCGGTGCCACAGGGGTGGCGAGCGAATGGTCGGACACCATCCTGGATGAGACCGTCACGATCCGATTTGACGCCTCGAAAGAACGCGACATGCCATGGGAATTCACCCCGGCCGTGCGCGAAATGGAAATGAAGATCGGAGAAATGGGGTTGGCCTTCTATGAGGCTTACAACCCCACAGACCGCCCGGTTGCTGGCACCGCCAGCTACAACGTCGCGCCTTTTGAGGCTGGCGGGTTTTTCTCAAAGATCGACTGCTTCTGTTTTGAGATGCAGGTGCTTGAACCCGGTGAACGCGTCCAAATGCCGGTGACCTTCTATGTCGACCCTGACATCGTGAATGACCGCGATGCAAAGTATGTCCACACGATCACGCTGTCATACACTTTCTACGAGACCGACCTGCCAGAGGAGCATGCGGCGCTCGACCAACCCACTTCCGCCTCGGTGAAATGAACGGGGCCCCGGAGGATCGCATATGGCTCATGAGAAAAATCACGACTATCACATCCTGAACCCGTCGATCTGGCCGTTCATCGGGGCGCTTGGGGCGTTCTTCATGTTGCTCGGTGCCACCTTGTGGATGCATGGCAATGGTCCCTGGCTCTTCGGTGCAGGTCTGATCGCCGTTCTCTACGTGATGTTCGGGTGGTGGTCGGATACGATCTCTGAAAACCACGCTGGTGATCATACCCCGGTCGTGACCATCGGGTTGCGCTACGGTTTCATCCTTTTCATCATGTCAGAGGTGATGTTTTTTGCGGCCTGGTTTTGGTCGTTTTTCAAACACGCCATGTACCCGATGGGCCCCGAAAGTCCCCTGGTGGATGGTGTTTGGCCGCCTGCCGGGATCGAAACGTTCGACCCGTGGCATCTGCCGCTGATCAATACGCTGATTTTGCTCTGCTCGGGATGCGCGGCGACCTGGGCCCACCACGCCTTAGTTCATGAAGACAATCGGACCGATGTGCGCAATGGTTTGATCCTGGCCATCGCACTCGGCGTGCTTTTCACCGTCTTCCAGGTCTACGAATACACCCACGCAGCCTTTGGTTTTGCCGGCAATATCTATGGCGCGAACTTCTTCATGGCGACCGGGTTCCATGGGGCGCATGTGATCATCGGCACGATCTTCTTGACAGTCTGCTTGTTCCGCATCCTCAAAGGACATTTCACACCAGAACAGCATATCGGTTTCGAAGCCGCTGCGTGGTACTGGCACTTTGTCGATGTGGTTTGGCTGTTCCTCTTCGCCGCGGTCTATATCTGGGGCGGCTAACACTCCTTTTTAGACGACCATAAACGCTCGCCCAAGGGCGAGCGTTTGTCTTTTGTGTTAGAGCCCCGTAAAGCTCCGCCCAACGAGAGAAGGGATCGTCTTCAGATGGTGCTGCGCCTTCTGCTGCCATTGCTATTCGGCGTCGCCGGGACCGCTGTTCTGGTGTGGCTCGGTGTGTGGCAGATGCAGCGGCTTGCCTGGAAAGAAACCGTTCTTTCAGAAATCGACGCTCGCATTAGCGCTGCGCCCTCAGCGCTGCCCACCGTTGTAGATCCCAATGACGATCGATACTTGCCCGTGCGGGTTTCTGGTAGCACTGGCAAAGAAGACATTTTGGTGCAGTCGAGTCTCAAACGCATTGGTGCTGGTTTTCGCGTGATCGCGCCTTTCACGCTCGCTGACGGCCGCACCATCCTGTTGGATCGTGGGTTTCTACGAGCGTCTGAAAAAGCGACCCCGCGCCCCCCCGTCAGCATGGCTGTGGAAGGGAACCTTCATTGGCCGGATGAGCTTGATAGATTCACGCCCGATCCCGACATTGCAGGTCGACTCTGGTTTGCCCGAGACATTCCCAGCCTCGCCGCGGCGCTTGAGGCCGATCCAGTCTTGGTGGTTGCCCGGGCCACAAGCGTCGATCAAACACCGATCTTCCCACATCCGGTGGACAGTAGCGGCATCCCCAATGATCACCTTCAGTATGCGGTGACCTGGTTTGGCCTCGCCGCTGTTTGGGTTGTCATGACAGCGGCGTTCCTGCGCAGCCGCCTGCGCGAGCCACCCGCAAACCTCAAAGAAAGCTGACATGCACTATATCTCGACCCGAGGCACTGCGCCGGTTTTGAGCTTTGAAGAGACCATGCTGACCGGCCTCGCCCGGGATGGAGGGCTTTATGTGCCCCAAAGCATCCCTCGACTGAGCTATAGCGAAATCGCGGAGCTTGCCGGGCGCTCATATCAGGACGTCGCGTATAAGATCATGCGCCCGTTCATCGGCGAAGCCTTCACCGATCACGAGTTTCGCGAGATCATTGAAAAGGCCTATGACGGGTTCGGCCATGCTGCTTTGGCACCGATAAAGCAGATTGAAGCAAACCAGTTTCTGTTGGAGCTGTTCCACGGGCCCACACTGGCCTTCAAAGACTTCGCCATGCAGTTGATTGGTCAGCTCTTCCAAGAGGCTCTGAAGCGCAGAGGCGAGCGGGTGACCATCGTGGGCGCAACCTCCGGCGATACAGGCTCTGCCGCAATTGAGGCGTTTCGCGGCCTCGATGCCGTTGATGTCTTCATAGTCTTCCCGCTTGGGCGGGTGTCCGAGGTGCAACGGCGCCAGATGACCACCCCGGTTGAGCCAAATGTCCATGCCTTAGCACTGCACGGTGATTTCGATGATTGCCAATCCGCCGTCAAAGACATGTTCAACGATTTTGCGTTCCGCGACCGGGTGAAGCTTGCGGGTGTGAACTCCATCAATTGGGCACGGGTTTTGGCGCAGGTAGTCTATTATTTCACCGCTGCCACGGCGCTTGGGGCTCCGCACCGAACGGTGAGCTTTTGCGTGCCGACTGGCAATTTTGGTGACATTTTCGCAGGCCATGTGGCGCGTAAAATGGGACTGCCAATTGCGGATTTGGTGATTGCGACCAACCAAAACGACATCCTGCACCGGACTTTGGTCTCTGGCGCGCATCGCAAGGAAACGGTGCAGCCCTCGATCAGCCCGTCCATGGACATCCAAGTCTCGTCGAATTTCGAACGTTTGCTCTTCGATCTTTACGACACTGACGGGGCCGCAGTTGCCCAGCAGATGGAGGCGTTGAAGTCCGAAGGCGGCTTTACCATTTCGCAAGGGGCTTTGGAACGGCTGCGAGAGGAGTTTTCGTCCGGACGTGCGTCTGAGGCCGAAACCACATCCACGATCCAACGGATCTACGCGACCACAGGCGAAATTCTCTGCCCCCATAGCGCAGTGGGGGTCAAGGTCGCGCAAGAAACCGCCGATCCACGGGTGCCGATGGTGACATTGGCGACCGCACACCCGGCAAAATTTCCGAATGCGGTTGAGGCGGCTATTGGTATAAGACCGCCTCTTCCCAAGAGGATGGCCGACCTTTATGACCGGTCAGAACGGTTGCGCGAAGTGCCAAATGCGCTACCAGAGATTGAAGCGGCAATTGAGGAAAGCATCCCCGCGTGACAGTAGAACTCCACCGCCTGCCGAACGGATTGCGTATTGTGACCGAAAACATGCCGGGCCTGCGCTCTGCCTCTGTTGGAGTTTGGGTCACAGCAGGCGGGCGGCATGAGCGTGCCGAACAAAACGGCATCGCTCACTTCCTCGAACATATGGCCTTTAAGGGCACCGCAAAGCGCTCGGCATTGCAGATTGCCGAGGCGATCGAAGATGTGGGCGGCTATATCAACGCCTATACCTCACGCGAGATGACGGCCTACTACGCGCGTGTCTTAGAAAACGATGTCATGCTCGCGCTCGATGTGATTGCCGATATCGTCCTCAACCCTGTTTTTGAGGACAATGAGATTGAGATCGAGCGTGGTGTGATCTTGCAAGAGATCGGTCAAGCCCATGACACGCCCGATGATGTCATTTTTGATTGGTTGCAGGAGGCCGCTTATCCGGATCAGGCCATGGGCCGCACCATTTTGGGCGAAGTCGAACGGGTGCAAAAATTCTCACGCGACGATCTCTTCGGTTTTGTGACAGAGCGCTATGGCCCCGATCAGATCATTGTGGCCGCGGCGGGCGCGGTTGATCACGCAGAGGTTGTGCGCGAGGTCGAGCGGCTTTTTGGGCATTTGGAAAAACGGCGTTTCAACGCGCCAGACCCTGCACGGTTTGTGGGCGGCGAAAGACTGGAAAACAAAGCGTTGGAGCAAGTCCATCTTGCGCTTGCCTTCGAAGGCCCAGGTTATGCCAGCCCCGAGATCTACACAGCGCAGATCTATGCCACTGCACTTGGCGGAGGGATGTCGTCTCGGCTGTTTCAGGAAGTGCGCGAAAAGCGAGGGCTTTGCTATTCAATCTACTCCCAAGCTTCGGCTTACACAGACAGCGGAATGACCACCATCTATGCCGGGACCAGTGCAGAAGAGCTGCCTGATTTGGTCGGTATTATGGCCGATGAACTGCGAAAATCGGCGGAAGATTTGACTGAGGAAGAGGTGAACCGCGCCCGCGTCCAGATGAAAGCAGGGCTGTTGATGGGGCTCGAGAATGCTTCCGCCCGAGCAGAGAGGCTCGCCCGGCTTTTGGCGATTTGGGACCGGGTGCCGACGCTTGAGGAAACTGTGGCGCAGATCAATGCGGTCAGCGCCTCGGATGTGCATCTTCACGCGGATGCGCTTGCACATCGTGCTCCAGCCGCATTGGCGCTTTACGGTCCAGGAGCGACAGGGTCGCTCTTGCATGATTTGAGGGCTCGGCTCGCGGCGTGATGTTGGTCAGACGGCGAAAGCTTCGGCTGGTGGCGGATCGGCTGATACTGAGGCTGCCGTTACATTCCGATTTCGCCGAATGGGTGCATCTGCGCCGAGAGAGCGCGGAGTTTCTCAAGCCTTGGGAGCCGGCTTGGTCGGCGGATCATTTGACTCGCCGGGCCTTCACCAATCGCGTGCAATGGGCACAGCGCTCGGCTGCATCTGGGACGGCGCTGCCGCTGTTTCTGATCCATGCCGAGCAAGAGGCTCTGGTGGGTGCGCTGACGCTTGACACCATCCGACGTGGCCCCTCACAGGCCGCCACCTTGGGCTATTGGATCGGGATGCCGCATGCGCGCCAAGGCTACATGCGTGAAGCGATTGAGGCGGTGACCCATTATGCCTTTACGGCGCTGGATCTCAGCCGTCTTGAGGCTGCGTGTTTGCCCGAGAACGAAGCCTCGCGTGGCGTTCTTGAGAAAAGTGGCTTCAAATATGAGGGTGTGGCGCAAAGCTATCTCCAGATCAATGGGCGATGGCGCAACCATGTCCTCTACGCGAACCTCCGGATGGATCGGCGTGGAAAGACCGACGCAGGCTAAACCCGCGGGTTTCGAGAAAACGTCTCACCTGCTAAACTAAGAGCAAATCATAAGAGCAGGAGAGGCAGCCATGACGCTAACGCGGCGGGGCTTTACAGCAGGGTTATCAGCAGCAGCACTCGCGGGCTGCGCAACAAGTAGCGGTTCACCCGGTGTCACATCACGGGCCGCCGCAGCGCCGGGTATGACACCTGTCCCGAATGCTGGGTTCGATGCCTGGGTTGAGTCTTACAAGGGACGCGCCCAAGCGCGGGGGCTGTCCTCGGTGACGCTTCAGGAAGGGTTTCGCGATGCGGGCTACTTGCCCGGGGTTATCGAGCGTGACCGTAAGCAGGTCGAGTTCACGCGCACATTGGAGGACTACCTTGCGATCGCAGCTTCCGATGAACGCGTTGCCAAAGGCAAAGAGAATTTCCGGCGCCATGGCAGCAAGCTGCAACAAATCTCGAACGCCTACGGGGTCGAGCCGGAGGTGGTTACCGCGGTTTGGGGGCTCGAGAGCCGCTATGGCGAGCGACGCGGGGACATTCCGGTGGTCTCAGCCACCGCGACGCTTGCCTATGATGGGCGCCGCGGCGACTTTTTTGAAAAGCAACTCACCGCAGCGCTGAAAATACTGCAGCGTGGCGATACCAAGCCCGCCAACATGACCGGCAGTTGGGCGGGTGCGATGGGGCACACACAGTTTATTCCCACATCTTTTGAGCTCTATGCGGTTGATTTCACTGGCGATGGGCGGCGGGACATCTGGTCGGATGATCCGACCGATGCGTTGGCTTCGGCCGCGGCATATCTAAAACGCTCTGGGTGGCGTCAAGGTCAACCTTGGGGGGTCGAGGTGCAGGTGCCTGCGGGGTTCTCGGCTTATGGTCGGGGCAGCAATCGCAGCCCGTCTTCCTGGGCGGCATCAGGGGTGCGCGACATGCGTGGCCAACCGGTGCCGGATTATGGACCTGCCTCTATCATTCGCCCGCAATCGGGGGGTCCGGTGTTTATGATCTTCCCGAATTTCACAGTGATCACCCGCTACAACAATTCCACTAGCTACGTCATTGGGGTGGGGCATTTGTCGGACCGGATCAAGGGCGCCCAACCGCTGCAATCGGGTTTCCCGCCGGATGCCAACGGGTTGACCATTGAAGACCGCAAGGAATTGCAAGAACGGCTCAATCGCGCAGGTCATGATGTCGGAACGCCCGACGGCGTTGTCGGCAAAAAGACCGAAGCTGCCATCACGTCCTATCAGCAAGCCAATGGTTTGGCGGCGACAGGAAAGCCGTCTCAGGACCTTTTGCAGCGGCTGCGCTGAAGCTGGGACCATCTTGTTGGGTCAAAGCGGCGCGTTCGGGCGGCTTAGACCCGCACCAGACTTCCAAAGATATGGTCTTGGTGCTCTTGCATGTAGATGCGCAGCCATGGGGTGAAACGAGAGGGACGACGGGCGATTTCTGCGGCCAGGTCGTAGATCCCGATCCATTCAACCTGCATCACCTCCGCTGGGTTGATGTTGAGTTTCAGGTCCATTCCTGTATGGGCCAGGAAAAGGTCGACGACCTCATGTTCGACCAAGCCTCCGCCGACATCGGCGCGATACTCGACCGTGTCGCGCAAGGCGGGGTAAAGCCCGGTGATCCCAAGTTCTTCTTTGAGACGCCGGACGGCGCAATCTGAAGCGCTTTCTCCCCAGTTGGGATGGGTGCAGCAGGTATTCGCCCAAAGCCCCGGCGTGTGGTACTTCGTCATTGCGCGCCGTTGGACCAACACATTGTGGCCCGACATCACGAAGACCGAGACAGCCTTGTGTCTCAGGCCGCGCTTGTGAACCTCCAGCTTGTCCACCGGAGTAAGCACGCCATCGATCCAGGCAGGGATCATATCAAGTCTTGCAAACATGGTTCATGTGTTTGTTGAAGAGCATTGAGCGCTTGCGTTCTGCCCAGGATCGCTCGATCGCATCGGGTTTAACTGTATCTGGCTTGGTTCGAGTGTGCCGTGGAACGTCCAGCGTTGCACGCCGACATCGTGACACAGTCTGCGGATTAAGAGGTCTCGCATGATGCGCCATCGCATCTTTCGAGTGAATGCCGACGGCGGATTTATCGGAGCGGAGAAACAGCTGTTTTGACGGTGAGTTCTGTTAATTTCGCCATCGCCATAGGCATGACCTGAGGCGAGACCTCTGTTCTATTTTGACTAAGGGGGAACTCCCGCCCGTCCTTGCCCCCTCTGCGAGGGCGCGTGCGTCCCGTTGGGCCGGGCACCGACTGGCCCCTTGGGCCATCCGGTGCGGGTGCGCTGCCGTTGTCTTTGACTAGTTCGCTACTGGCGAGAGGAATTGGGTGGAGATGTAGGCAGTCTCTCCGGTATTGGGATGGGTGATTGAAGACCATCCGCCAGAATGCTCGCCGAGAATTTCTAGGACATCACCGCGTGAAACACGTCCCACGACGGCATTTAAGGTTGATGGGCCGCCGCGTAAGTTGACGGCCGTTGCCGTGACTTCGGCATAGCGCCCATCGATCGGTTCAGATGGGACTTCTTCTGGCACCGCGGCGGTTTGTGTCTGTCCGCCACCTGGCTGCGCCAATTCTGCAAGTGAAGGGCGGCTCGGCGGCTCTTGTGCGGCCTCCAAGGCAGCGTCGACTTGGTCACGCAAATCCAATGCGGCCCCTAGGCCGCCAGCCCCACCTGTCGCGAGACCTTCAGGCAGAATATCGAACTCAGCGATGGTTTCGCTTGCCGCGCTTTCGAATGGATCGCTGTCCGACGTGCTGTCCGCAGCAGTCTCAGTGTCTGGCGCGAGGCTCGCCGGAGGAGCCAGCGTGATCGGCTCTGAGCCCTCTGGCAATGATGGCGTGGGATCAAGCCGGATCACAGTGGCTGTCTCCGATGCCAGTCGACTGTCTGTGCCTGTCGTCGCAGACTCAGAGGAAGTTGTCGGCGCCTGATTCGCATCTTCAGAGGACGAGGTGTCTGGTGTTGCATCAACCACGTCTGGCGCCAACGGCCCCGTTCCCGGTTCATCAGCAAAGCGCATCACCAGAAATATCACCACCACCAAAGCTAAGGTCAGCCTCAGGGCCATATCATGTCCTCCAGAACTCTTACGTGACCTAGCCTAACCATTGATTCGTAGCACGGGGATTAAGCGTCACTGCATTCGCTGTGGTTGCTTTACCCTAGCGCCGCGCATCGTTATGCAAGGGCGATGGACGACCCCTCCGACCGCGAAGACCTCGCTGAACCGCTGCGCCGTGCCATCGGGACACGATATCTGACCTATGCGCTGAGCACAATCGTGCACCGTGCATTGCCGGATGTGCGCGATGGGCTGAAACCGGTGCATCGCCGAATTCTTTATGCCATGCGCGAATTGCGTTTGACTTCGTCAGGAGGGTTTCGGAAGTCGGCCAAGATCTCTGGCGATGTCATGGGGAATTTCCACCCGCATGGGGAAGCCGCGATCTACGATGCACTGGCGCGGCTCGCTCAAGAGTTCAACGTGCGCTATCCGCTGGTCGATGGACAGGGCAATTTCGGCAATATCGATGGCGATAACCCGGCTGCGTCGCGCTATACCGAAGCGCGTGTGACAGCTGCTGCCGAGGCTCTGATGGAGGGCCTTGACGAAGACGCTGTCGATTTCAACGAAAACTACGATGGGACTCTGAGCGAGCCCGTGGTTATGCCGGCCGCCTTTCCCAATATTTTGGCGAACGGATCAAGTGGGATTGCCGTGGGCATGGCGACCAACATCGCCCCACACAATATCGATGAATTGATCGCAGCTTGCCTGCATCTGATCAAATCACCCGATGCGCGGGTGGAAACACTGGTCGAGAAATACATTCCTGGTCCCGATTTTCCCACAGGTGGGGTCATCGTAGAGCCGCGCGACAGCATCATAGAGACCTACCGAACAGGCCGGGGCGGTTTTCGCCTACGCGCGCGCTGGGAGACGGAAGATCTCGGTCGTGGACAATGGCAGATCGTGGTCACCGAGATCCCCTATCAGGTTCAGAAATCAAAACTGATCGAGAAATTGGCCGAGCTGATCCAATCCAAGAAGGTTCCGATTTTGGCCGATGTCCGTGACGAAAGTGCGGAGGACGTGCGGATCGTGTTGGAGCCCCGGTCCCGCAATGTCGCGCCCCAGATGCTGATGGGAACGCTGTTCCGGCTGAGCGATCTTGAGACCCGATTTGCGCTCAACATGAATGTGTTGATCGATGGGCGCACCCCGAAAGTTTGTGGATTGGCTGAAGTGCTGCGGGCCTATCTGGGGCATCGTCGCGAGGTTCTGCTGCGCCGGTCACGCTATCGGCTGGGAAAAATCGACCACCGCCTTGAGGTGCTCGAAGGTCTCATCATTGCCTTTCTAAATCTCGACCGCGTCATCGACATAATTCGGTATGACGAGGATCCCAAAGCCGCTCTGATGGCCGAGGATTGGTCAAGAAAGACGCCGCGCGCTGCGGATGAGGCGGAATATACCTCGCCCATGGAGCTGGGGCCGGTGGCGTCAGGCGCTGGTTTGAGTGATGTCCAGGCCGAGGCCATCCTCAATATGCGCCTCAGGGCTCTGCGGCGTCTTGAAGAAATCGCACTGACCGATGAACGTGACCGGCTGATGGCCGAACGGGCAGAGATTGAGGATTTGCTCGACGACGAAAGCCTGCAATGGGGACGCATCGCAGAAGAACTGCGCGCCACACGAAAGAAATTTGGCAAAACGGCGTCTGGAGGCGCGCGGCGATCTGGATTTGCTGAAGCTGAAGAGGTCGCTGAAGTGCCTCTGGAGGCCATGATCGACCGCGAGCCAGTGACCATCGTCTGTTCCGAGATGGGTTGGATCCGGGCGATGAAGGGGCATATCGATCTGAGTCAGGTGCTGAAATATCGCGACGGTGATGCCGGTCGGTTCGTGTCCCATGCAGAGACAACCGATCGGCTTTTGGTCCTGGGCTCCAACGGACGGGTCTACACGCTGTCGGCGTCCAACCTCCCCGGTGGGCGGGGGCTGGGGGAGCCTGTGCGGCTCATGGTCGATCTGCCCAATGACGTGCAAATTGTCGCCCTGCGAATCTATCGCGCTGGAGAGAAGCTCTTGCTCGCCTCTAACGCGGGCGATGGGTTCATCGTACCGGAAGACGAAATCGTCGCGCAGACACGCTCTGGCAAACAAGTGCTCAATTTGCGTGGCGCATCCAAGGCAACGGTTTGTCAACCGGTCGACGGCGACCATGTGGCGGTTGTCGGTGCCAATCGAAAGCTCTTGGTCTTTGCCTTAGCGGAATTACCGGAGATGGCCCGTGGCAAGGGCGTACGGCTACAGAAATACAAGGACGCGGACACAACCTTAACAGATGCGATTGTGTTTGCCCGTGAAGAGGGTCTGAGTTGGCCTATGCCAGATGGACGGACCCGAACCGTACGGGACCCCGACTTGGGCGAATGGGTGGGCAAGCGCGCAAGTGCAGGCCGTATGGCGCCACGTGGCTTTCCCCGCAGCAATCGCTTTGACCTCTCCTAGAGGAGGCAACCGCGCGCGCGCTCGTGCCGCGAGATTAACTTATTCATCTAAATTTGACGCGGACTTGAACAGCAAGCGTGGTAGCTTGGCGCATTGCCGAACATTCGGCGAAGCAAACTTTGTCGCGTTGGAATTGTTATGATCAAGAACCTGTTGTCTTCGTTTTGCCTCTTCGTTCTGGGGTCAAGCATGGTCTCGGCGATGTCGCTCACCGGGACGGACGGGCTGAACATTTTTCTAGGAGACAACCAAGTTCTGACGGACACCAGTTCAAACTTCACAAACCAGGGCACCCAGAGCATCACGGAGAGTTTGTCCGGGACAAGTGGCTTTTTCTCGTTCGAGGATAAACCCGGCGACTTTTTGAAGGAAACCCAGGATCAACTGATACCAAGCTTTGATCCGTCCTCAGCCTCGCAAAACCTAAACCCGGCTCGTCGCACTCTGCGCTAGCGTCACCCTCACCGGGCGAGCGGAACATCCACCACACTCAGAAACCAAGGGTCCGGGCATCGCCTTTCCCGGCAATGGCATGCTAGGCGTTGAGCCATCCGAGTTCTCATCGGTAGAGGCTACATGACCTATTATCCTGATCGTTCATCGCATGCTCCGGCCTATAAAGCGCCTTGGTTTCATCCGTTAGGATTGTTCTGTGCGGCAATATTTTTTGCCGCCTCCTTGACGCCATCTCTGATTCCGCGCGAACCGCTCATTCAAGGTATCCTTGGCGGCGTGGTTGCGATCATCGGGTATCATGTTGGCCGCTTGGCCGGCGTCGGTTGGCGCTGGCTGGAACTGCCGCGGTTTCCCCGTCCTGCGTTGATTGTGTTCCAGATCTTGTTTTTTTTCCTCGGCGCGGCAGCGATCGCCTATGCTCTATTTCAGGCGGCGGCCTGGCAGGATGCCACCCGTGCGGTCATGAACTTGCCCCCAATTGAAACTGCGGAACCCTGGTTGATCCTTGGCGCAGGTGTCGCGGTTTTCTTGGTGCTCTGGATGTTCTTCCGCATCGCGGGCTGGCTCTTGGAAAGGATCAATCGCCAACTGATGCGCATTCTACCGCCGCGCGTGGCCTTGATCCTCGCATTCGGTGTCACCGCATGGCTGGTCTGGGCCGCGGTCGACGGGGTTTTGCTGCAACGCGCGCTCAGCGCGGCGGACGCTTCTTTTGAAGCGGCTGACGAGTTGATTGAGCCTGATATCCCGCAACCCCAAAACCCGAATGTGACCGGCAGTGCGGCCTCGCTAGTGGATTGGCAGACCATGGGACGTTGGGGGCGCTATTTCGTCACCCAAGGGCCAACACAAGAAGAGATTGCCGATTACTATGGACCTGAAGCCCTGGACCCCATCCGCGTCTACATCGGCAGGCGGTCAGCCAATACTGCGCAAGAGCGCGCCAATCTGGCTCTGGAAGAGTTGATCCGAGTGGGTGGTTTCGATCGCGAAAACCTCGTTGTCGTGGTGCCGGTTGGGACCGGTTGGCTGGATCCCGGTGGACATGACACGCTGGAACTGATGACAGGTGGCGATGTTGCAACCGTTGCGGTGCAATACTCCTATTTGACCAGTGCCTTGTCGCTTTTGGTGCACCCTGAATACGGGGTCGAACAGGCCAGAGTTCTCTTCGACACGATCTATGAGTATTGGGCGCAATTGCCGCCTAACGCTCGCCCAAAGCTTTATGTCCATGGGCTGAGCCAGGGCTCGTTCAACTCACAGACGACCTTGAAACTCTACGACATGTTGGGAGATCCAATCGAAGGTGCCTTATGGGCTGGATCGCCCTTTCTCAGTCCCTTATGGCAAACGGTGCGTGACCGGCGGGCGTCCGGCAGTACAGAGTGGCTACCGCAAGCGGGCAACGGATCGCTGGTTCGTGTGGTCAATCAAGACGGTCACCATCTGCCCGATCAGACTGAGTGGGGTCCCATCCGGATGGTGTTCTTGCACTATCCCAGTGATCCGATTGTCGCCTTCACGTTCACCTCGGCGTTCCAGCGCCCCGATTGGTTCACGGAGCCGCGCGCACCGGATGTTTCGCCCGAACTCACCTGGTTTCCTGTGGTGACTGTGTTCCAACTGGCGCTCGATATGGCGATATCACTGCAGGTCGAGGGCTATGGGCACTATTATATCGGGGACGACTACATCGATGCCTGGGCAATGTTGCTCGATCCACCAGATTGGACGCCTGAGCGGCGTATGGCCCTGCGCGAAGCTTATGACAAACGCGGCCCCGCCTTCTAAGCAGCTTGAATGAAACGCAAAACCTTGCTCTGGGTCGGGGGTCTTCTTTGCGCCGCACTGGTAGTGGCCTTCGCCGCGCAGGTGGTGATGCGGCTGCAGGGTGTTGGTTTGGCGCGGATGTCGCCAGAGGCGCTGTCTGACAAACTGAGCCCTCACTATCGCGCTATTTTGCCAGAGGAGGGCACCGGACCTTTTCCAACTGCGCTTTTGGCGTCGGGCTGCGATGGACCAAAAGACAATATGGACACGTGGGCCGAGGCGCTGAATGAAATTGGTTGGGCCGCGTTGGTTGTGGACAGCCACACACCCAGGGGATTTGATCGTGAGCCTCTTTGGCGCTTGGTCTGCACAGGGGCGGTTCTTTCGGGTGGTGAGCGCGCAGGAGATCTGGCGGTCGCATTAGCGGACGCACGCGAAATGGAGTTTGTCGATCCAGAGCGTTTGGCATTGATCGGAGCGTCGCATGGTGGTTGGGCGGTGTTAGACCTATTGGCCTTGGCAGATCGCCCGCGTCGTCCTGAAAATCTTAGGCGCTGGCCCACGAGCCCAAACCGAGACCCTCTTGCCGGTGTGGTTGCACTTGCAGCGATATACCCCTATTGCGGCGCGGCAAGCCGCGTGGCCCATTGGGGCTGGAAGCGAGAGCTGCCGGTTTGTTTCGCGTTGGTCGAGGACGACAGCATTGTTGACTCAGAAGATTGCGCCGAGATTGCAAGCTGGCAAAAGACAATTGGATCGCCGATTACAGTTGAGCGGTTTTCCGCCGTTTCCCATGGTTTTGACCAAATGGAAAAATCGACTTTTAGTCAGCTTTCATACGATGAGGACGCAACGTCAAAACTTATTTCTAGTTTACAGAATTTTTTAGGGAAATCTTAGGTTTTTTTGCGTTGGTTTCGATTGTCTACTTTCTTGCGGGCCCATGTGATGATGCAATTTATCGTTGTATTTATCGCCTGATACACGCCCACTTTGGCGAGTTTGTTCCAATTCCTGTACGAGTGGTTGAAACTTCCGTTTTGACAATCTATTTTCAGTCTGCGATGATGAAATGACTAGCTCAATAACAAAAAAGACTGGTGCGATGCAGGACTATAATTTGGAAACTCTTTCTCTCGATGAGCTTCAGACACTGCAAAAGGCAGTGACGAAAGCAATCGATACCTTGGACGACCGGCGTCGCCGTGAAGCTTTGGCCTCTGTTGAGGCGAGGGCCCGTGAGATGGGCTTTTCCCTTGCTGAGCTTACCGGTACCACAGGTCGTCTGAAGCGATCGGTACGCCCTGCGCGCTACCGACATCCTGAAAATCCGGATCTGACATGGAGCGGCCGTGGCCGCCATCCAGCTTGGATTAAATCGGCGATCGATAGCGGTGCCGAGCTTGCGGATTTCGAAATTAAGGCCTAAAAAATCAACGTGGAGCCGTGCTGTTTAAGCTCGGCTTTACGTGTCTTATGGCCTTGCATCTGGCAAGTGGATGACTTGCTTGCGGTCATTTTATGTTGCTTCGAAAGCGACAATAGAAACTGACACTCTTATCTAAATAAGCGTTGGGTTACGCTACGTAAGTTCTTGAGCTTGCCTGGTTTCAACACAGCAGGCTACCCTAACTCGACCCCGCTGCGCATGGTAAAATTAACCTAATTATCGCGTCCTAGCAAAGCTCTGCGACAGGGTTCACAAAGGTTCTCGAACTGCAATTAGTGACGTAACGTCATATTAATTTGATTGCGCAGGGTGGTTCAGGTTTGGCTCACCGCGTTCGGAAAACTTTATGCGTGGAAAGCATCGTTTCCGGTTTTGAGTTAATATCCCCACTTCAAGTCGCTACCTAAGCCATATGTCACGCTTTAGAAAGAATGAAGGCCTAGTCTTCAGTTTGGGACATCTGCGGTTCTCAATTACCGACTTGGACATCAGATCTATAAGCGCTCCTTCAGAACCTCTCTGACACGGGTGCGCAATGCAGGCAAAAGCTCAGCTTCAAACCAAGTGTTACGCTTGATCCAGGCGTTGTTGCGCCAAGAGGGATGTGGCAGGGGGAAGACGTGCGGTGCATAGCTGCGCCAATCCCGCACCAGTTCCGTCACCGGGGCAGAGACTTGCAAGTGTTTCTTTTGCGCGTATCCCCCAACCAAGACTTTCAACGGAACATCTCCGAGAGCGCTGGCAACCATGTCGTGCCATGTCCGAGCGCAAACTGGAGGCGGGGGCAGATCCGCACCTTTCTTGTCGTATCCCGGAAAGCAAAAGGCGGATGGGACAACGGCAATTTGGCTAAGGTCATAGAACTGCTTCTCGCTCAGTCCCAGCCAAGCGCGGAGACGATCGCCAGAGGGATCGGTGAAGGGCCGACCCGATGCGTGCACGCGTTTTCCAGGGGCCTGACCTGCAACCAGTATCCTTGGCTTTGCATTGAACCACACAACGGGTCGCGGCTCATGGGTCGTTGCAGTCGCGGCGAAGCGTTCGGCACAAATCCGACACTGCTGGATTTCACGCTTTAACGCATCGATTTGATCTTGCTGCATCGCTGCTTGCCTCCCCCCAGCGAACCCCTTAGCCCGAAGACAGTGATCAGACGAGAGGGTGCAGTCAGATGGCGGTGACGCAATTGGATGTCGCACAGGCGAAAATGGCTGAGAAACCCGATGATGAGGTGTCAAGGCTCGCGTATTATGGTGCGCTTGCCGATACCGAGCTTTGGGTGTTGTTGGACAAAGAGCCCGAAGATGGCCAGATCACCCCAAAGCTCGTCCCGACCGGTGAAGGCAACTTCGTCATGGCGTTTGATAGTGAAGAAAGGCTTGCCGACTTTGCGCGTGCACCCGTGCCGCATCTCGCTTTGCCAGGACGGGCATTGATTGGATTCATCGCTGGACAGGGCGTCGGACTGGGGGTGAACGTCGGCGTGGCGCCTTCGGAGACGCTGCTTTCGTCCGATACCCTAGCCTGGCTTGCGCCTCAATTGGCGCAACAGCCCGAGGAACTGTCGCCAGACCGGCCTGTTGATTTTTGCCCTCCCTCCGACCTGCCAGAAGATCTGCGCAATAGATTGACGGCGCGTTTGGCCATAGGCGCGGGGATCGCCCGCTATGCCTATCTGGCGGGCACAGTCGATGCGACTGGGCAGAGCGGGACGCTTTTGGCGGTGGTGGGCGCGCTACCAGGCGCCGAAACAGCGCTGGCCAAGGCGATTGCCGAATGCGTCCAGTTTTTTTCCGAGCAGGATCGCGAGTTCAAACTGGCGTTTCTCGCCGAGAACGACCCTATGATCCGTCATTTAGAGCCTGTTGCCCATAAGATCGTGTTTCCCGAACCTAAGCCGGTGGAACATAAGATGCCCCAAGCGCCGGGCAGCGATCCGGATAAACCACCGATTCTCCATTAAAAGATCCGCGCGGGAGTATTGGGCACTCACGCCAGTTGGTGCTTAGTACCCTGCATCGCGGTTGACCAAGTTGAGCAGGGGCTCTCCGTTCTCGGAGCGGCGGATATTCTCTGCAACCATTCGGGAGGCGGACGGTGCCCGAGTTTCCGAGGCAATATGGGGCGTTACGGTGACCTGCGGATGCGACCAATACCGGTGATCGGAAGGAAGTGGCTCTATCCGAAAGACGTCGAGCGTCGCATGGCTGATCTGACCACTGTCTAAGGCACTCAGCAAATCGGCGTCGTCGATCAATGCGCCCCGCCCGGGATTGAGGATCACAGCGCCTTTGGGCATTTCCGCCAATCTCCTGGCGTTGATGATATTCTCGGTCGCGGAAGTCAGAGGTAGGAGCAGCACGAGGATTTCCGCCGATTGAAGCGCCATGCTCAATCCTTGGGCTCCGTCATAGCAATCGATGCCGGGAATGGTTTTTTGTGATCGGCTCCAGCCCGTGACGGGAAAGTTCAGCCCTTGGAGAGCTTCAGCACAAGCTTGGCCGAGCGCGCCGATCCCGAGAATTGTCACCGGCCGCTCGCGCGCCAAAGGCGGTGCTTCTGGCCGCCATGCTCCCGACTGGTCCAGAACATGCCGGTCTGTTCCCAGATGATGCCGTAGCACATGACCGGTCACCCATTCGACCATACCTTCCGTCATTGACGGGTCGACCATGCGGACCAAAGGTTGGGTCAGCGTTGGATTGGGAGCAATATTTTCCACGCCGGCCCACAAGCTTAGAACAGCTTTGGTGCGGTGAAAGGGTGAAAAATCGGCCATGGCGCCGTCGGGTGTGCAGATAAGATAGTCGACTTCCCTTGGCGCATGCGTGGGCGTGTCATCACGCGGTGCGCTTCGCGGTGTCGGACGCAGATCAACGGACAAGCCTTGCGCGGCGAATGCCTTTAGCAACTCAGTCTCGTAGACGTTCCAGTCGCGTCGGCTCGCAGAGAAAAGAACATTAATCGTCATTTTATGGGCCTAGCGGGGGCGGTGCACATGAGCGGATTGAACCAGCCCAAAGCCTGCCAGCAAAACCAGCATGGCCGATCCACCATAAGAGACCAGCGGTAGGGGCACCCCGACGACCGGTGCGAGACCCATGACCATGGACATGTTCACTGCGAAAAACAGAAAAAACGTTGCCGCGACACCGAGGATCAGCAGGGAACTGAAGCGGTCTTTGTTGACCATCGCAGAGCCCAGGCAAAGGATCAAAACGCCTGCGTAGAGCGCGAGCAAAGAAAACGCGCCCACAAAGCCAAACTCTTCTGCCAAGGTTGTAAAGATGAAGTCTGTGTGCTTCTCGGGCAAAAAGTTCAGTCGCGATTGCGTGCCTTCCATGAAGCCGCGTCCGGCCCAGCCGCCTGATCCCAGGGCGATTTTGGATTGCGTGATGTGATACCCCGCTCCCAATGGATCGCTTGCAGGATCGAGAAATGTATCGATCCGGCGGAACTGATAGTCTTGCAAAAGCTGCCACTCGGTGCCGCGCGAGCTGAGTATGGTGTATATCAAACCCCCGAAACCTGCGATGACTGCGGCGAAGTAGAGCCAATGCACGCCAGCCAAGAACATCATGATGCCACCGCCGGCCACAAGCAAGATTGCGGTGCCAAGATCGGGCTGACGTAAGACCAAGAGCGTTGGGAGGATGATGAGGATAAGCGGGATCAGGAGCCAAAACGGGTGCGAAACCTTATCCACACTAAGCCAATCGTAATAGGCTGCCAAGATCATTACCAAGCTGATTTTCATAAGCTCAGAAGGCTGTAACCGCATGAAACCCAGGTCGATCCAGCGTTGCGCGCCCATACCTGTGACACCGACGAATTCCACGGCAACGAGTAACAGTATCGCGCAGCCATAGGCCAGACCTGCCATGTTTCGCCAAAACCATATCGGGACCATGGCGATCATCAGCATCAGTGAGAGCCCAAGCGCGAAACGTTTCGCTTGTGGTTCTACCCAAGGGCTGAAAGAGCCTCCTGCCACCGAGTAAAGCATTGCAAAGCCGATCATGGCGATTGCGATGAGCAGTAGGACCAAAGACCAGTTGAGGTAGAGCAGCTTGCGCGCGCCGCTTGGCACCGCTTTGATCTGATACTCTAAATAGGTCATGCGCGCGTACGTGGGCTTGCCGTCGTGGGACGCTCGCGTAAGGGAAGGCCGTTCAGCCGCTCCTCGATTGTGGGCCGATGCGCTTCGGGATAAGCCTCAAGATCAGGCCGTCCATTGCCCAAAGCGGCGAGCATCACATCGCGCGCAATGGGGGCGGCGGCCTTTGATCCGCCGCCGCCATGCTCCACCACCACTGCCACGGCATAGCGGGGCCGGTCGGTCGGCGCATAGCCCACGAACAACGCATGATCGCGCCTTTCCCAGGGCAAGTCTTCGTTGCGAAACACACCGCGCGCGCGTTCTGCCTTGGTGATGTTCCGTACCTGACTGGTGCCGGTTTTCCCGGCCATGCGGAGGGCTTCGTCCCCGATCCGAGAGCCATAGGCGGTGCCACGACGGGTGTTTGAGACGGCATGCATAGCGCGCTGAATGCTGAGGAGATTGCTGCGCCCGATCCCCAGTGGCTGTGGTGGGTCGCGTGGAATTTCATACCCGTCAATGGCTTTGACGATCTGTGGCGATACATCGGTACCGCTGGCCAGCCGCGCCGTCATCACCGCCAGTTGCAAAGGTGACGTCAACACAAAGCCCTGCCCGATCGAGGCATTCAGTGTGTCACCTATGACCCATTCCGCGCCACGCCGTTGACGTTTCCACGCTTTGGTTGGGGCCAACCCCTCCGCGACTGCAGACAAAGGCAAATCAAACCGGGTCGCCAGACCCAGCCGCCGCGCCATATCAGAGATATTATCGATGCCCACGCGCTGCGAGACATCATAATAGTAGACGTCGCAGGACTGGACGAGACTGTTGTGGAGGTTCATGTGGCCGTGACCACCCCGCCGCCAGCAATGGAACCGGCGCCCGCCCGCGGTCAGATGTCCAGGGCAATAAACAGTGTCCTCTGGACCCACGACCCCTGCCTCAAGCGCTGCAAGTGCGGTGACCATCTTGAAGGTCGAGCCCGGAGGATAAAGCCCCTGAACGGTCTTGTTCGCCAATGGACGATACTTGTTTTCGGTCAGCAGGCCATAGTCTGCACTGGAAATGCCGCGGACAAATTTGTTGGGATCAAAAGAGGGCGAAGAGGCCAGCGCTAACAGATCCCCATTTCGGCAATCCATCACCACCACCGCCGCGCTTTCGCCAAAGAGGCGCGCTTGTGTGAAATTCTGTAGCCGCTCGTCCACGGTCAGCTGCAAATTACGTCCGGCTTGGCCCTCGGTCCGGGACAGCTCTCGCATCACCCGGCCGACAGCGTTGACCTCAATTTGTGTGTTGCCTGCTTTGCCGCGTAGGTCGGATTCCAGTTTGGCTTCGACCCCGACCTTCCCGATCTGGAATTTAGGGATTTGCAGCACCGGTTCAGGGTTTTCGAGCTTAGACAGGTCGTAATCGCTGACCGGCCCCACATAGCCCACCACATGGGCGAAATCAGCGCCTAGAGGATAGATGCGAGATTGCCCGACCTCGGGGCGGAGCCCGGGCAGGGCGGGCGCGTTGACCGCAACGCGCGAAAGGTCTTCCCAGCTCAAGCGATCCGCCACAGTGACTGGGACAAAGGCGCTTCGCCGCGAGGTTTCGCGAAGCGTGCGCTCAATATCTTCATCGCTCAGCGGAATGACCCTGCGCAATCGTTCCAGAACGTCTGCCACATTGCCCGCGTCCTCGCGGACAATCACCACGCGGTAGTTTTGGTCGTTCTCCGCAATTGACACGCCGTTACGATCGAAGATGAGCCCGCGCGTGGGAGGCAACAGCCGCATGTTCACACGGTTTTCTTCCGCCAGCATGCGATACTGATCGGCCTGGTCGATCTGCATGAACTGCATTCGACCCGTGAGCAGACCGACAAAGCCGAGTTGCAATCCGCCCAAAACAATGGCGCGTCTGCGAACGATCCTAGAACTACGTTCGAGATCTCTGGGGCTCTGCTTCATGTCCGGTTCGCCTCATGTGGCCGGCGTATCCCAAAACAAAGACCTACCAGGATCACAACCAATGGGTAAGCCAGGACTGAGATTGGCATCACCGACAGGCTCGCGGCGAGTGTTGGCTGGGGGATCATGAAAATCGCTTGGATCAGCCATTGGGCAAAGTAATACACCGAAATCAGGCTGGCAAAGAGCGCCATTTCACCTGCAAAGGGGATGCCAGGACCGGGATAAACCCTGCGCCGAAGGTATTCAGTGGCGATGACTGTCAACGCTGCGCCAAGCCCCGGAGGTCTTTGCAGCAAGAAATCCGCCAGCAGCGCCGTCATAGCGATCAGCCAGACCGGTAACAGATCGGGGCGCCGCAAGACCCAAGCACAGCTGAGACAAAACAGGAGATCGGGCCCCGGCCATCCCATCCCATCGCCTTGCAGCGGCATTAAACGCCCCAAAACAACAATGGCCGATAACATCACGTACAGCGTTGCTCCAATCGCGATTTTTACCACCGAGCTACTGCCCATCTGTCACGCCCTGCTCTTGGGCGAGCAGCTCGTCTATGTCTGGGATCAAGGGCATGTGCGGTGCAATCAACGCGCCTGGCCCCTCGACCTGCTCGGGCCCCCCAAAGCGGAGAACGCGCAGAAACTCCAAACGTCCATAGTCCGCCGCTGGGCTGACCCGCAAACGGCCATCTCTGCCTTGAATGATCTGTCCCACCAGAAGATCCGGGGGAAAGACTCCGCCATCGCCGGATGTCACCACCCGATCCCCAGGTCGAACCAATTCGGCGGATTCCAGAAAGTCGATAAAGGGGGCGGGCGAGTTATCGCCATTGATGAGGGCACGTTGTGATGAGGGCTGGATGGTGACAGGGATCACGCTGTTGGTGTCCGTCAACAAGATCACCCGCGCGCTATCGCGCCCGACGCCGGAAATGCGACCGACAACGCCGATCCCATCCATCGCGGCCCAACCATCACGGATGCCGTCACGCGCGCCGACATTCAACAGCACCGATTGGCGGAACGGAGACCCGCTATCGGCGAGCACGACGCCAGTCACAAAGGTGAGCTTAGGGTCGAGCTGCAAATTGCTAAGATCCAAAAGCTGCGCATTTTGCTGTTCCAGTTGTAGCGCGGCCTCCCTCCAGGCCTTCATTTGCTGTAGCTCGCGGCGCAGATCCTGGTTCTGGCGGTAAAGCTGCTGATAGGTCCGGAAACTGCGCGCCATCTCAATTGTGGCAGTCAGGGGCTGTGTGACCCACGTGATCTGCGGCAGAACTGCATCGATCACCGCGGCGCGGAGTCGTTCAACCCGAGGCCCGTCGATGCGCCAAAGGACGAAGACCAGGCAGAGGCTGAGTACCAGCGCAGCCACCAATATCCGCCTCAAAGGGCGGTACATCTGGCGGACGGGGTCGCGGTCTGGGGTCAAGCGATCACCTCTCGCGGGCGGATTAGCTCTCGTAGTCTATCACGTGTTTAAGCCGCTCCTCGAACTCCAATGCTTTGCCGGTGCCAAGGGCAACACAATTGAGGCTTTCATCTGACACTGACACCGCTAAGCCTGTCTGTTCACGCAATGCGAGATCGAGATCGCCCAAGAGCGCGCCGCCTCCGGTCAGCATCACACCACGGTCGACGATATCGGCAGCAAGATCAGGTGGTGTGGCTTCAAGAGCTGTCATTACCGCTTCGCAAATCTGCTGCACCGGCTCGGCCAAGGCTTCGGCCACCTGTGCTTGGCTGATCTCGGTTTCTTTCGGCACTCCGTTCAACAGATCGCGGCCCCGGATTTGCATCGATGCCCCGCGTCCATCATCCGGCATGCGGGCGGTGCCGATTGAGGTTTTGATCCGCTCCGCCGTCGCTTCACCGATCAGCAAGTTATGTTGGCGCCGCAAATAGCTGATGATGCCCTCGTCCATCCGGTCGCCCCCAACTCGGACCGACCGCGCATAGACGATATCGCCCAGAGACAAGACGGCCACCTCGGTGGTCCCGCCACCGATATCGACAACCATGTTTCCGGTCGGGTCGGTGATGGGCATTCCGGCGCCGATGGCGGCACTGATCGGTTCGGCGATTAGCCCCGCGCGCCGAGCGCCAGCGGAAAGGACCGATTGTCGGATTGCACGCTTTTCGACCGGTGTTGCGCCGTGGGGCACGCAGACGATGATTTTGGGTTTAGAAAAGGTCGTGCGCCGATGCACCTTCCGGATGAAGTGCTTGATCATCTCTTCGGCCACGTCGAAATCAGCGATCACGCCCTCGCGCATTGGCCGGATGGCTTGGATACTGCCCGGTGTCCGACCGAGCATCAGTTTGGCGTCTTCGCCGACTGCCAAAACCTTCTTCACACCGTCCTTCACGTGATAGGCCACGACCGATGGTTCGTTGAGAATGATCCCTTTGGCCTTGACGTAAACCAACGTATTCGCTGTGCCGAGATCAATGGCCATGTCGGAAGAGAACATGCCGGATAAAAGGCCCATGATATGATGTCCTGCCCGTGCCTTCTGGAATGGTCGCGAGTCGCTTTTGCCGCGTTGCGCGAGTTTATAGTGTTGTCAGCCGGGCTGTGAAAGGGCAAGCACATCATTCAGCGCGTGTTTGCTCTAGGGAAAGGGGCGCACCGTCGATCCGTCCCAATATATGGAAACCCAAACGGTGTGCCTGCCGCAACTTTCCTCATTTACCCTTTCCAAGTACCGCTGCGAGATGACCTGTGACGAAGTTCACGCTAAATTGGTTAATAGAATGGTAAGGGATTGGAGACGTTCCAGATGCCCTCTGTCGCCGAAGTAAAACCCAAGCCCAAAGCCAAGCCCGAACGTCCGCGGCTTTACAAGGTTATCTTGCTCAACGATGACTTCACCCCGCGCGATTTCGTGGTGAAGGTTCTAAAAGGCGTCTTTCGGATGAGCGAAGGCGAGGCCTATGGGGTGATGCTCACCGCGCATCAACGAGGCGCTTGCGTTGTCGCGGTGTTCACCAAGGAGGTTGCGGAAACCAAGACCGAACAAGCAAACCAAGAAGGGGCGAAGGCCGGCTATCCGCTGACCTTCACCACCGAACGGGAAGAATAGGCTGTAAGCGGCGCCTTCAACTCACGTCTTTATAGCTCACCTGAGCACCGGTTTCGCGCACCACAAGCAGTCGGTTCAGGGCAGAGACATAGGCCTTGGTAGAGGCAACCACTGTGTCGGTATCGGCAAAGCTGCCGGTGACGATTTTGCCTTTTTCCTCCAACCGCACCGAAGCAGTGGCCTGCGCATCTGTCCCGGTGGTCACTGCATTAACTTGGTAGAGCAGCAGTTTCGCCTCGTGGCGCACCAGTGCTTTGACTGCATTGAACGCGGCATCAACCGGTCCGTCGCCTTGGGCGGTGGTCTGATGATCCTCTCCGTCAATGGTCAGGGTCAGATCCGCTGATTGCGGGGCTTCGGTCCCACAGATCACGCGCAAGAACTTCACTTTGATCCGGTCTGTTTCCTCAACCGAGGCATCGGTCACCAGTGCGATCAGGTCCTCGTCAAAGACCTCTTTTTTGCGGTCGGCCAAGGCTTTGAAGCGTACGAAGACATCGTTAAGTTGATTGTCGGCCAATTCAAAGCCCAGATCTTTGAGCTTGGCCCGCAGCGCTGCGCGCCCTGAATGCTTGCCCATGACAAGATTGGTCTCTGTCAGACCGATATCGGAGGGGCGCATGATCTCAAAGGTCTCGGTATTCTTCAACATGCCGTCCTGATGGATACCGCTCTCATGGGCAAAGGCATTCTTCCCCACGATGGCCTTATTGTGCTGGACTGAGAAGCCCGACACTGCCGCAACCCGGCGCGACAGGCCAATGATCCGAGTAGTATCGATGCCAGTTCGGTAGGGCATGATGTCATTACGGACGCGCAGCGCCATCACCACTTCTTCTAACGCGGTGTTACCCGCGCGCTCGCCAAGGCCGTTGATGGTGCACTCGACCTGACGTGCGCCGGCTTCGACCGCAGCCAAGGCATTCGCCGTCGCCATGCCCAAATCATTGTGGCAATGCGTGGCAAAGATGACCTCATCGGCGCCAGGAACCTCGGCGATCAGCATTTTGATCAGATCGGCACTTTCCCGCGGCGCAGTATAGCCGACAGTGTCAGGAATATTGATCGTCGTAGCCCCGGCCTTGATTGCGATTTCGACGACACGCCTGAGATAGTCATGCTCGGTCCGGGTCGCATCCATGGGTGACCACTGGACGTTGTCACAAAGGTTGCGTGCATGGGTAACGGTCGCAAAGATGCGTTCCGCCATTTCTTCTTGGTTGAGCTTGGTGATCTCACGGTGCAGGGGCGAGGTGCCAATAAAGGTATGGATGCGGGGTTGATCCGCGTGTTTCACCGCTTCCCACGCCCGATCGATGTCTTTGATATTGGCGCGCGCCAGCCCGCAAATCATGCTGTTGCGGCTATTCTTGGCGATCTCGGTGACCGCCGCGAAATCGCCTTCAGAGGCGATTGGGAAGCCCGCTTCAATGATATCTACGCCCATTTCATCGAGATGGCCCGCGATTTCGAGCTTCTCCTCATGGGTCATTGTGGCGCCGGGGCTTTGTTCACCATCGCGCAGCGTGGTGTCGAATATCAGAACGTGATCTTGGTCCATTGTCTCTTCTTATCCTCAGATCCGGGGCTTAGGCGCTGGGGCACGGTCGCTATCGCCGGAATTGGGTTCGCCTTTCGGCTCGATCAAAAGCACTTTAACCTCTGCCTCGGCGCGCGGCCGATGCACGACACCTTGCGGGACAACGATCAACTCGCCGGCTTTCAGCGTGACGGGATCGCGATCCTCAAATTCCATCACCATTACCCCGTCGAGAACGAGGAAGAAATCATCGGTGCTGTCGTGCTTGTGAAAGGGGAACTCCCCTTTGAACTTCACCACCATGACGTCGTTGGTGTTGTAGTCGGCAACGACATGAGGGTCCCAATGGCTTGAAAACATCGCAAGCTTTTCAGCCAGGTTCACTGCGGTCATTGAAGGTCTCTTGAGGTTTTTTGCGGTTTGGGCTTGCTGGCGCGCGGGTACCTCTGAGCGGTCGCGCCAAAAGGCACGCTCAGAGGTGTGTAAGGAGTAGCCCAAGAGCCCCAAGAGGGCTGTGTGCAAAAAACTGTCCCATCTCGGCTCTATATGCCGCAGAGCTAAGAAAGAAAAGAAAGAGTTTTGCCCGGCGTATAATTGCCCACACGCCGGATGTGTTGCGACCTATCCAGGCAGCTTGGAACTGTCGCTATAGGTGACGCTTGAAATCATGCAGGTGCTCGGCCCCGGCATGGCCGGAGTGAGACCATTGTCGCTTGCCTGGTATTGAAACGCGGCGATGGTATCGCCATCGTCGAAGGCTACGAAAAGCGTCTGTGTTTCAGCCTGAATAGAGATGCCTTCGGCATCGAAACCAGCGAAATGCAGAGGAATGACATCCAGCAACCGGCCATCAGGTGAAAATTCGAACAGACTGTCGCTGGCATCTGCATCATCCACGACCAGCAGATTGCCACTCAGGGGATCGCGGGTGATGCCTTGGGGTTCCATCATCTGCGGAGTTTGCAGTGTTCCGTAGACGCGCTGGGTGATCTCACCGTTCTGGCCCAGGCGAAGCAGTTGGGAAATCGTGTCATCGGCAATCCAGTAGTCTCTTGTCTGATCGTCAAAGAACAAACCGTCTGTGTCCCCAAGGGCGCTCGACATCCGGTAAGGCTTCCCCATGGAGACGCCTTGCCGATCTGTTCTTTGATAGGTGCCGTTGCCGTCAGACAACAGCAACGCATCACCTTCTATTGCAATCGCATCAACTCGATTGAGTTCAGAGGTGAAGCGCCGGATTTCGTGTCCCCAAAGATTGATCAACACAACTTCGCGGGACTCATTGGCGACCCATAATCCACAAAACATGCCGTCATAGGCCAGGCCGGAGGGTCCGGGCATTTCGAACGAACGGACCAAGCTTAACTCGGCGGCGAAACTGGCGCTGTTGGACATCGCAATCAACAGCGACAGGGAAGCGGTACTCAACTGTCTCAACATGATTAGGAATCCTGACAGGAAGTTTTTAATTCCAAAATAATTCTCTTAAACACGTGTTTCTGAGGGTTTGACCTCCCGTACGCTTGATTTACCTGCGCTTAGGACGAGGGGACAGGCACGTGCGAGCACTGATCATTGGCGATACCGGCGGCATTGGATCCGCGGTGAAGCGCTGCATCGAGGCAGAGCCCCAGTGGACCGAGGTAATCGGCCTGTCGCGATCCCAAAACGGTCTTGATCTGGCGCGTCCCGAGACGATCACAGAGGTGCTTTCGCGGCAGGAGCCGCCCTTTCACTTCGTATTTGTGACTACCGGAGTATTGGATGGGGCAGGTCAGCCGCCTGAGAAGGCACTACGTTACCTGACGGCTGAGGCAATGGCGGCGCAGTTCACGCTTAACTGCATCGGTCCCGCTTTGATCCTGCAACAAGCCATCCGTCTTTTTCCTCGCAATGAACGCACTGTTTTTGCGGCACTTTCTGCGCGGGTTGGGTCGATTGGAGACAACCGGAAGGGCGGTTGGTACAGCTACCGCGCGGCCAAAGCGGCGCTTAATCAAGTGCTGCATACGGGCGCGATAGAACTATCGCGTACGCACCGCCAATCGATCTGTGTGGCGCTGCATCCAGGCACGGTCGCGACCCGTTTCACCAAGGACTATCAGGACCGCTTTGATACGGTCTCTCCAGATCAAGCGGCGGCCAATTTGCTCGCTGTGATTGAGGGGTTGAGCCCCGCCGATACAGGCGGCTTCTTTGATTGGTCTGGAGCCCCAATCCCGTGGTGAAGCGGCTCATCTTGGTACTTGGCGATCAACTCTCCCCGAGGCTCTCAGCGCTCACCGCAGGAGACCCGAAAACAGACATTGTTGTCATGGCAGAGGTCCTGGGAGAGGCCGAATACGTCGCGCACCACCCCAAGAAGATCGCCTTTATTTTTGCTGCAATGCGGAAATTTGCGGCAGAGCTTGAACACATCGGCTGGCAGGTAGCCTATGCTGGCTTGGATTCTAAGGGCAACACTCAGTCAATTGATTCGGAATTGTTACGCCGCAGTGCAGAATTTCAGGCGGAGGAAGTGCTGGCAACCGAACCTGGAGAGTGGCGTTTGATCGAGATGTTGCAGACGCTCTCGCTGCCTGTGACGCTGCTGCCCGATACGCGGTTTTTATCTACCAGAGAAAACTTCGCCACCTGGGCCGAGGGACGCAAACAGCTTCGCATGGAGTATTTCTACCGCGAAATGCGCCGCCAAACCGGATTGCTTATGGAGGATGGCAAACCGGTTGGTGGCAAATGGAACTATGACCACGACAATCGTAAGCCTGCGAAAGATGCAGGTCTCTTTCGGAGCGGGCCGCTAAAGTCTGCGCCGGATGATGTGGTCTCTGACGTGCTTGATCTGGTGGAAGAGCGCTTTGCCGACAATTTCGGAGACCTGCGCCCCTTCTGGTTCGCAACCGACCGAAGAGGTGCACAGGCAGCATTTGACCATTTTGTCACCCATAGGCTGGCGGAGTTTGGGGATTATCAAGACGCGATGCTTGCGGAAGATCCCTTTCTTTCACATGCGATCATTGGGCTCTATCTCAACGCAGGATTGCTCGACCCATTAGAGGTGTGTCGTCGGGCTGAGCGTGCCTATTACGACGGAAGCGCCCCGCTGAACGCTGTTGAGGGATTTATCCGTCAAATCATCGGCTGGCGTGAATTCATTCGCGGTATCTATTTTCATCAAGGCGCTGACTACCCCAAAAGAAATGCGCTTGATCACACCCGACCTTTGCCTGCGTTTTATTGGGGCGCGCCGACAAAGATGCGATGCGTTGATGCCGTCGTCGCGCAAACCCAGGCAGAGGCCTATGCGCACCACATCCAGCGGCTGATGGTGACCGGGAATTTCGCGCTTCTGGCGGGCGTACACCCGTTTGAGGTTCATGAATGGTATCTTGCGGTCTATGCGGATGCCTATGAATGGGTCGAAAGCCCCAACGTAATCGGGATGTCTCAATTTGCCGATGGCGGCGTTGTTGGGTCGAAACCCTACATATCTTCAGGAGCTTACATTCAGCGTATGTCTGACTACTGCGCCGATTGCGCCTATGATGTCCGGAAAAAAACCGGGCTCGAGGCCTGCCCCTTCAATCTGCTCTACTGGCATTTTCTGGTCCGGCACCGCGAACGCCTCGGCAAGAACCCACGGCTTGCGCAAGTCTATCGGACGTGGGACCGGATGGACGACGCACGGCGGGCGGTGACTTTGCAGGACGCTGAGGCCTGGCTTGCCCGACTGGATGCAGGGGAAACTGTTTAGGTGGTTCCGGCTGTTAGGTCGTCCGATTGTACTTCCGACAAACGCTGACGTTCCGCAGGCGTAAGGCCGTGCAGCAAATCGGTCATGCTTGCTGTCCAAAGCTGCTTTTGCGGATCGGGTAGGTCGCGCCAGGGCACATCCAATGGATCTCCCTCATGTCGGCGCAGATGCTCGTAGTGGCGCCGAGCGAGGCGCATTGCGAGGTCGCAGAGTTCAGTCACTTTTGCGGTCGGCATTTTTTGGTCTCCGATGCCCCCAAAAGGCGTAAAAACACCACATCACGCCGCAAATTGAGGCAGAGCAGCTAGCTGTACAACTCTGCCTCAATCGTTGGGCGCCCATTCCTCCCAATCTTAACAATACCGCCGATTGCGCTTAGTTCCTATCGATGAGAAAACAAAACCCATGCAATCTATCGATATATCAGGGTTGGACGGCAGACTCCTTCGGTTGTTTTTGGCGGTCTACGATCGTGGCTCGGTCAGCCGCGCAGCAGATGATCTCGATCTGACGCAATCGACGGTGAGCCATGGTCTCGACCGCTTGCGCAGCATCTTGAACGATCCTCTATTTGTGCGCGTGGGTCGAGGTATCCAGCCGAGCGAGGGCGCAGCTTTGTTGGAGCCTCGAATCCGTCAAATCGTTTCCGAAATGGAAGGCTTGGTTCTTCGAGACGACTATCGTCCCTTTGAAGACCGCTCACCGATCACAATCGCCTGCAACACAACTGAGCTTATGCCGGAACTTGTGATGCTGAAGAAACGCATCGTGGCCGAAGCGCCGCTCGCCACGATCCGTCTGATCGATCTCGGCGATCGGAGCAACACGGCAAGACGGTTGGAAACGGGTGAGGCAGATTTGGTGATTGCTGTGCGGTTGCCGAGCTATCCGGCCAGTGTCCTGCATGAGCCTTGGCTCTATGATCGTTTGGTGGTGTTCTACGACCCCACCTGCCGCGGTCCGGTGGAGAGCATCGAAGACTACGCAGCTGCGCCTCATGCATCATTGGATTTCGGCGGCGGTAAGCAAAGCCATCTCGCAGTTGCGTTGGCGCAGCATCCGCTTGAGCGTAAAGTGGTGCTCAGCGCCGCCAATATCTATGTGCTTGCGGCGATGATGGTGGGCACAGATATGATCACGACCATGCAATCGCGCTTTGCCCAAGTGGCTTTTCGAGATCTCGCGTGGTGCGAGTTGCCGCTGCCAGTGGAGAAAATCATCTACGATCTGTCGTGGCATCGTCGTCGCGAAGCGTCTCCGCGTATTCAATGGCTCTTGGGTCTTTTACGCGGGGCTGCACCGGGTGATTTCGAGCTTCGAAAACGTTCACCCCCCGGCGGGATCTAGCGGAGCGCATAGAACATGTCGTGCCCACGGCGCATGCGGCTGGAAAATTCCCGCGCGATGTTGCGATAGATCTGGATCGGAATTGCAGGGTCTTCGTCCTCTAAGTCTTTGAGCATCGCGATGGACATTGCGTAGGCCAAAACCGGCTCATCGGCGACCACATCTGCCGACCGCGGCTTGTCTTCCAGCACCCCCATTTCACCAAAAATCTGACCGGGGCCCATTGACCCGATGCGGGTTCCTTCAGAGCTCTCGTCGGGCAAATATATACTCACCGAGCCACGAGCGATTATGAAAAAAAGGCGCGGGTCCTGGCCCTTTTGAAGGATCTTTTCGCCTGCCGAAAATTGCATTGGGTGCACCAGACGTTCCAAAACGTGCAACTGATCCGTGTCGAGGCCTGCAAACAGGTCGATCCTGGACAGGGACAAGCGCGAGGTGTCTTCAATCGACGGCATTTCTGCAAGGATCGCCTCTTCACAGACCTCGATCGCGCCATCGGTGGTTGTGTGAATTGCTGTGGAGGTCTCTTCCGCCATGGCTAACAGGACTTCCCTGCTATCCCGGGCCAATCCGGAGCTTTCGATATCGGCGAAGTGTAGACGCATGCCCAAGCGCTCTTGGGACTTCGAGAGGGAGGTCAAAAACTGCATCGCCGCGTGGTCGATAATCTGAACGCGACGAAAGCTCACAATGATATAGTCCGCGCTTGCGGACAAAGATTCTACGCGTCGTACAAGCCGCTCCGCAGAGGCGAACACCAAAGCGCCCTGAAGTTCCAAGATCGAGATACGATGTCCGCGGCGCAAGAGCGCCGAATGCTCTATGCTGGATCGTGTTTTCATCGAACGATAGGTGACGTTACTCGCGACCCGCCGGATGACAGTGGTCACATCGGAGGACTGGCCGTACATATGCAGGCCAAAATCCTGCGAAATGCGCTTGCAAGCCGCCAGTCCGCGGACGGAATTGCCAACCTCATCCAATGGAGGCGACCAAACGGCGATCGAAAGCTGCCCCGGCAAAACCGCCACGATCGCGCCGGAGACCCCGCTTTTGGCCGGAAGTCCAACTTCGAAAGCCCAGCCTCCGGCATAGTCATACATCCCGCAGCTCATCATAATGGTCAGCACATCACGCACGCAATCGGGGCCAATCACGGTGTTGCCGGTCACGGGGTGAATCCCACGATTAGCTAAAACCGCCCCCATCATCGCCAGATCCCGGCAGGTGATTGATAGGGAGCATTGCCGAAAGTAAACCTCGAGCACCTCATTTGGGTCGCGCGCGATCATGTTGGAGTTTTTCATCAAATAGGCGATGCCGCGGTTGCGATCCCCGCTTTTGTTTTCTGATCGAAACACGGCGTCATCGACCTGCAACTCGCGCCCGGCATAGGCGCTCATGGCGCTCTGCATCTCTGTGATCCGCGCCTCAAGCGTCCCCCCACCATCGGCGCCTTCGATCATCCCACTGACAGCAATTGCGCCAGCATTGACCATCGGATTGAACGGTCGGTTGTGGACCTCGTCGAGGACAATGGCATTGAAACTGTCCCCCGTTGGTTCGACGCCAACCTTGGCCAAAACGCGGTCGGCGCCGAGCTTTTGCAGGACATGACCGTAGAGAAAGGGTTTGCTGACCGATTGTATGGAAAAGTTTGCCTCGGTATCGCCTACACCATAGACATGGCCGTCAATCGTCGCGACACAGATCGCAAGACCATTTGGATCAGCTTTCGCAAGTTCTGGAATGTAATCGGCCAGTTTGCCGTCGCGCATATCGGCGAGCGACTCTGTGAGGGATTCAAGATAAGCGTGAAACGGCGTGTTTCCCTTGGACGAGGCAGACGGCTTTGGCGGCGTATCGGACATGAATGAAAGGTGCTCGCTGGATGAAATTTCAATACGCTTGTGGACCAGAATGGCACAGCGCTCACACTCCGTCGAGCTTACCTTAACTCTGGTGTTGCGGGCGCACGTGTGAACGCCCACCATCGTCTGTGACCGCAAACCATTGCGCACGGGGACCGAGGGCTTCGAAAAGCTCAGGTCCAGTGCCGGTCATCCATGCCTGCGCGCCAAGCGCGGTGATCTCGTCGAAAAGCGCGACGCGCCGATCCGCGTCAAGATGCGCCGCGACCTCGTCCAGCAAGAGGATCGGGGCTGGGTTGCCCTTTGCCGCGAGTGCCCGGCAATTGGCCAAGATCAAAGAAATGAGAAGGGCCTTTTGCTCGCCCGTCGAACACTGGGCCGCGGGCATGTCCTTTGCGCGGTAGCGGGCGGCCAGATCGGCGCGGTGCGGCCCGGTGAGGCTTCGCCCCGCGCGCAGATCGGCAGGACGAGACCGGGCCAGAGCCTCTGCAAGCGCCGGTGCTCCTTCTTCACGTTCGGGTGTTTCCGACTGTGTCAGCGCAAGATCGGCGGCGGGAAAACTGCTTTTGGCAGTCTCTTGCGCAGCATGGATTTGATCGAGCGCATCCGATCTGTTTGCTTCGATCTCGGCACCGGCTTCGGCCATCCGCGCTTCCAGCGCGCTATACCATCGCGGGTCGTCGATCTGATCACGGAGCAGCCGATTGCGTTCGCGCATAGCTTTTTCATAGCTCAACACGGCAGGACCGTGGTCGGGATGAAAGCTCATGGTCATCCGATCGAAAAATCGCCGGCGCCCCTCAGCCCCTTCGATCCAAAGCCGATCCATCGCCGGCACCAACCAAAGCATTGGCGCGATATGGCTCAGCGCGGTCTGAGATGCGGTCTTTTCGTCGATTCGCACCAGTCGGGGTTTGTCCGGTTCGGCGCTCGTCTCAATCTCGTGAAGACGACCATCGCGCGTAACATGGGCTTGGATCTTCCAACCGAGTTTTTCGGGCCGCCGATTAAGCTCGGCCGATTGCGCGCGGCGCAATCCGCGACCTGCCGACAGTAGGGATACCGCTTCGATCAGATTGGTTTTACCAGATCCGTTGGCCCCATAAATCGCAACGGGCCGATGATCGAGCTCTAGCTGTGCCCGAAGATGCGAGCGGAAATGCGATAGCATGAGCCAGGTAACCGAAAGCGCCATAGCTCTGATTTGCCGTGCTTTTGCCACCAACGCCACCGGAAATGATCTATGAAGACCAGGGCTTGAACGAAACCTCTTCGACACACTGGTCAAAGCTTCCTGGCGCCGGAAAAGTTCATGGAGGGGCAGGCTGTTGCGGGCCTAACGGCTCCACCATTGTCTTATGGCAAGGCCGCGATGTTCGGTATTGCTGGTGTTATGGAGCATCGCGGTGTCGTTGTTCCATCACATGTGAAAACCGGGGCGGCGGGTATGACGATTGATCTTCCCTTGGGACATGTGGATAGTCCGTGGTCCTCTGATCATTTTGATACGATGACACTCTGGGTTGCGGATGCGCCGCTCGCGGATGAGACTGTGATCTGCCTAGCCTATGCCGATGGCGCCCGGCCAATCCCTCGCTGCGGTACAGGACCTATGAAAAGCGGATACACCAAGGAAGCTTTATGACTGAAACAGAACGTATCGTGCGTCAATTTCACGAAAGCTGGGACATGTTTGATCCCGATCGCGGGATGGAGGTCATCGCTGAGGATTGCCAGTTTGAGGATATCGCCCGGTCAGAGATGCTCCCAGGACCAGAGGCCTACAAGGAAGACTATATCCGTTGGCGCACAGCATTTCCCGAAGGCACGCTTGAGATCACCAATGTCATCGTCGCGGGCGATTGGGCGGTGGTTGAGTTCACCAATCGCGGTCACCAAACCGGTCCGTTGAAGTCGTCGCTTGGCGAATTCCCGCCTTCGGGAAAATACATGGAAGCGCGCTATTGCAGCGTGATGCGGGTCAAAGACGGCAAGGTGGTCGAAGGGCGCGACTATTACGACAGCGCCAGTATCGCACGGCAATTGGGATTGGTGGACTAAAGCTCAGGGGTGGCTTGGTCGCAGCAGCTATATTTCATCTTGTTATACTTGAACACCTATTTAATTATTGTGTCGTTATGGACGTAGATACAACCCGTTCACTCGGCAACGAAGGCGTCAACCAGCTTGCAGACACTTTTGGTTTGCTGGCAGACCCCACCCGTTTGGCCATCGTTCTGGCTTGTCGAGACGGTCTGTCACGCCCAAGCCAAATCGCCGAAGCACTCGGAGTGTCGGCCTCATTGGTCAGCCATCATCTTCGGCTCTTGCGTGCCTCGCGAATGGTTCGGTCGGAGCGGGAGGGGCGGCATATTCTATACACGCTCGACGATGTCTGCGTCCATGACATGCTGTCGCTGATGGTTGGCCATGTGCTTCACCACGGCGACGGCGACCACGACACTAGAGCGGCGTCACCGCCCCATGAACCAAAGGACTGACAGGAAGATGGTTGATATAACGTCTCAGAAATGTGCCTGCCCCGATTGCGTTTGCATCGTTCCGATCCGGGACGCAGTGAAAAAAGACGGAAGAAACTACTGCAGCGATATCTGTGCCGATGGCCATGGCGGCGAGGTTGGCTGTGGGCATGAAGGCTGCGGTTGCAAGGGATAGATCGCTTCAACACATCGGGTAGGACGCCCGATGAGGGCGGCCTTCCGCTTTGTTGGTTTCCGAAACGTCTTACAGACTGTGCCTATAGGCTGGGTTGTCCGGGAATTGACCGCAGATAAAGGATGATCGCGTCAACCTCCGCTGGCGTCATCCGTGCATAGTAGGTGTAGCCCATTGGTGGCAGCATCTTTGAACCGTCAGGGCGCACGCCATTGGTGATCATCGCGGCAATCTCTGCGTCGCTATAGGTCTCCAACCCCTCTGGTCCGTTGGTCAGGTTCGAAGACGTGACAGATCCCCACGGACCGTGGAAGGTAAATCCACCCCGCGCGAAGCCCTCTCCCCAATCGGGGCCCTTCGGCGTCATTGGGCTGTGGCACTCCATGCAATGGCCAAGTTCCACCATGTACTTTCCATATTCAACGCTGACACCTGGTTGAGGCGCCGTGACGGCCGCGTCTATCGGGGGACCATAGGCCGGTGGCAACGGAATGTTGTACTCAGACTTACCTGGATCGCCGTCGACCGCTGGGACAGTCCTCAGATAAGCGATGATATCTGCAAGATCTGCATCTGAGATTGAGCGATAGGCCATAAAGGGCATCGGCGGGCCGATGATCGATCCATCCGGGCGAATGCCTTCGCGGATCGCGCGCGCAAGCTCGGCATCTGTCCACTTTGCACTTGGCCCTGCTGGCGTGATGTTCGGGGCAACCGCGGTGAACGCGTCGTTTTTCTCGACCAGCCTGCCGGCGAGATCCTGATCGAAAAGATATCCCTCTGGCCCCAGCGGCGTGTGACAATTGCCACATGCCATCACGCTTTGCACCAGATGCGCACCACGCTCGACGGATATCTCGGCTTGCGATGCCTGGGCGATGCCTAAGGCGATTAAGCTAGCTAGAATAAGTCTCATGTCTCTCTCCCTTCACGGTCCAGTCTATATCAATTGGACAGACTTCGTCCGTGAAAGGGCGCACCGACCCATGATTTACTTGAAAGAGAGATGTTTCGCGGGTCGACCTAGACACGCATTGGCATCACCACATAGACCGCTGAAGGATCATTGCCTTCGCGCATCAGCGTAGGATCGCCAGAAGAGTTGAACATAAAAACGGCGTTCTCGCGATCGACCTGATTGGCGATTTCCAGCAGATATTTTGCATTGAACCCAATCTCGAGGTTCTCATCGCCATAGGCGACCGCAAGCTCTTCTTCCGCGGCACCGCTGTCGGGGGAATTCACCGACAGCACCAGACGATCATCGCCCATGGCCAATTTGACTGCGCGTGTCCGTTCCGAGGACACAGTTGCGACGCGGTCCACGGCCTTGGCAAACTCATTCGCATCCACTTCAAGCTTGCGTTCATTGTTCGCAGGGATCACCCGCGCGTAATCCGGGAAGGTTCCATCGATGACTTTAGAGGTCAGTGTGATCGATGGAGTGGCAAAACGGATCTTTGTCTCAGATACCGAGACCGCGATCTCGTCCTCGTCATTGTCGAGCAGTTTTCTAAGCTCGCCTACAGTTTTGCGTGGTACGATCACACCCGGCATATCCTCCGCCCCGGTCGGTAGCGCAGCGTCAATCCGCGCCAAACGGTGCCCATCCGTGGCCACGCAGCGCAGGAGCGGCCCTTCAGGTCCTTCGGCAACGTGCATGTAGACGCCATTGAGATAGTACCGTGTTTCTTCGGTCGAGATTGCGAATTTCGACTTGTCAAAGAGCCTGCGTAGCACCCCCGCCTGAGCGGAGAAATTGGCGCTGTAGTCTGTGGAGGCCATCACCGGGAAATCTTCGCGCGGCAGGGTCTGCAGATGAAACTGCGACCTACCGGCGGTCACGTCCAGTGGTTCACCTGGCATAGCGGTAAGCTGCACCAATGCCCCATCGGGCAGTTTGCGGACGATCTCGTGGAGCGTCACGGCATTTACGGTGACCGCACCAGGTGTCAAAACTTGGGCCGGGGCGGTTTCAACCACTTCAATATCAAGATCGGTGGCGCGGAAACTTGCCAACGCACCGTCTGCTTCAATGAGCACATTGGCGAGGATCGGGATTGTGTTCCGTCTTTCGACAACCGATTGAGCTTGGCTCACCGCTTTCAGCAGGTCGGCACGTTCGATGCTGAGCTTCATAGTCTCTCACCGCTCTTCGACAGGGACCACGACGTTAGCCGATCCGCGTCGCTGCACAAGCCTTTTTGGCCTTTCCTAAGGGTATTTGGAGTAGATTTGCGGCCTGTGTTGCTTGAAGCGTGCAATGGGACGGACCCAGATGTGTTTGAGATGAGCAATTCGTCTATAATTTGGGATGAGACCACGGCTTTGATTGCTTCACACGGCACTCAGAGTTTTCGCGATCAACGCGATATACCATGTATTGGTCTATCAGTTTTCCTGTAAGTCCGGCGCGCATTGAGTGGACAAAACGCGCCGTTCTTCAACTTGTCCTGCGTTAGGCTTCTAAGGCGCGGCGCAGCAATTCAATGTCTTCGGCGATCTGGCTGTCTTTGTGACGCAAAGTTTCGATCTTTTTTACCCCATGCATGATGGTGGTGTGATCCCGCCCCCCGAAGCGGCGCCCGATCTCAGGCAGCGAACGGGTGGTGAGTTGCTTGCACAGATACATTGCCACCTGACGAGGCCGCGCAACTGTACGTACCCGGGTAGGTCCGATCAGTTCCGAGAAACGGAGATTGTAGTGCTCCGAAACCTTCCGTTGGATTTCCTCAATGGTGATTTTTCGCTCTGAGGCACGCAAGACATCCGACAGACAGTCTTGGGTCATCTCCATATCGATCTGTCGGCCCACCAGCGAGGCAAGCGCAAAGAGCCGCATCAACGCCCCTTCCAACACGCGCACATTGGTCGAGATGCGATGGGCAAGAAACTCCAATACCCCTGGAGCGATCTCAAGGCCGGGATACTGCGCGGCGTAGAATTCTACCTTCTGCTGCAAGATGCCCAAACGTAGTTCGTAATTGGTAGGGTGTAGATCGACCACCAAACCCGATTGCAGCCGCGATTTGATCCGCTCTTCCATATCCTTGATCTCGCCCGGGGCGCGATCGCCAGAGATAATGATCTGCTTGTTCTGATCCACAAGAGCGTTGAAGGTATGGAAGAACTCATCCTGTGTGCTGTCTTTTCCTGCGATGAATTGTACGTCATCGACCATCAGAACATCGACTGAACGGAACATCTGCTTGAAATCCATCATCTGCCGTTCACGAAGCGCTTGCACGAAGCGGTACATGAATTGTTCGGCCGAGAGATAAAGGATTTGAATGCCTGGATTGCGCGTCTTCATTTCCCAAGCGATCGCATGCATCAGATGGGTTTTGCCGAGCCCCACGCCGCCATAAAGGAAGAGCGGATTGAAGTTCACCGGCCCCCCTTCGGCCACACGTCGGGCCGCGGCATGCGCCAACTCATTGGGCGAGCCCACCACAAACGTCTCAAACGTGCAGCGAGGATCGAGCGTTGCCCCTGGGAGGTCTGCATCTTCGGACCCGCGCGCTTGGGCAGGCTTAGCGGTCGGATTCCCCGGAGGTGCAACTATCGCAGTGCTCCGCTCCGAAAGCTTTGAACCGCGACAGTCGCCTATTGACATGGCCCCTTGCAAGGCACTTGAGACCGAGAACTCGATCCTTCGCACGTCTGCTCCTGCTTCATGAAGTTTGCTGAGAATGTCATCTGCGAAGTTGCGGCTGACCCAGTTTCCTATGAAGTTGGTGGGCGCTTCAAACTGAGCCACCCCGTCATTGAAGGCGCGAAACGCCAATGGTTCTATCCATGTCCGGTAATTATTCTCGCCTACCTCGCTCAAAAGTGCGTCCTGAACCTTTCCCCAGGTATCGTGCGTCATGCGCTATTTTTTCCATTTTGTTGCCGACGTTCAGTTCACGCCGGACGGCCCCGCGATGCGCTCTCTCCCCTTGGTTTGCATTGCGTTTGCCTAGATTGCCGCGCACGGATGCCGTGCAACAACAACTCTAAGGTTGGGCTGATATCTCAGCCCTCGCAGTTTGCACGGACAGTGGATCGCGTGGATACACGCTCCCCCCTCATCGACAGCCGACGTCCCCTTCGGCTGCGCGATGCCAGCAGAACCTTCCTGTTGCTCGATGACGCTGTAGGAGAGCGATGCTCTCAAGTGCGCTGCGTCGAGGTGGTCCTGTCTATGTCCCCAAGGCGATTGAATCGCCTGAAGACCGTAACAACCGAGGATGCGATCCCGCAACAGAACTTAAATATTGACAGTATCTTTCCTGTTTGACGAATCTCTGTTACAAATATTTACTAATAAAATCAATAAGTTAACCTTTTTTTAACACTCTATTGGGGATCTATTAATTGGCAAAACACCCCTAGGTTGTATTTTCTTTGCAACGCCTTCGGAACACCGGCACAAAAAAAAAGCAT
>JBCDGN010000004.1:0-93651 GCA_038751255.1 Pseudomonadota bacterium | reverse complement strand
CATCCCCAAACCGATCATCATCAATAGCAAGATAGGAACGCCCACAAAGATCCCGCGACTGATCCCGCCAGCAAGATAGCCCACTAAGAGTTCCCCCGCAGAAAGAGGCGGCAAGATCATGGGGAACATCGTGGACACGCTCATGCCGCCTCTTTCTGCGGGGGAACTCTTAGTGGGCTATCTTGCTGGCGGGATCAGTCGCGGGATCTTTGTGGGCGTTCCTATCTTGCTATTGATGATGATCGGTTTGGGGATGAGTGTCGCGCATCCGATCTGGCTATTGATCTTTGTGGTGATCGGCAGCGCTCTTTTGGGTGCGCTCGGTCTCATGGCAGCGATCTTGGCGAATAAGTTCGATCAACTCGCAGCAATCACAAACTTTGTCATCACGCCGCTTAGTTTCCTGTCGGGCACCTTTTACTCAATTCACGCGGTGCCACAGGGCATGCAGGTCATTCTGCGCGTCAATCCGATTTTCTACCTGATCGATGGCGTGCGCTACGGGGTGCTTGGCGTGTCAGATAGCTCGCCCTGGTTGGGGCTCGTTGTCTCAGCGCTCAGCACCGGAGCTGTGTGTTTCTTGGTGTGGCGTTGGCTCCGTCTCGGGTATCGGCTGAAGTCCTGAAAAGGAGGCCCCAAGGGTGATCGGTTGGCGTTGGGTTGACCCAAGAACATCAATGGGGACCGGCGCTTTTGTAAACTCCAGGAACACGATCACGTCGTCGATTTCGTCGCTCTCAGGCCGTCGAAACGGAAGATATAACTCACGCGTCGAGACGACCCCATTGGCTTGGCCCAAATAATCAAAGGCAGCCACATAGGGCGTCGCAAGTTTGCTAACTTCAATAAAAGTCTGCCAAATTTTGCTTGAGCCCGGATCTTCATAGAATTCGGCGAGCCGCTTGTTTGCCCCAATACAGGGCAGGTAAGGGGCAAGAGCGGCGCCTACAGACCAAATGGTGTAGTCCGCCGGGGCGCCGCTAACATCAACCGCGATCACACTCTCCGTCAATGCTGCAGAGAAGAAAGGATCCAACGACAGCAATGTCGGGGCGTGGCTGCCTTTCCGTAGACCATTCCAATACCCCAAGCTTTTGACCAAGCTTGGCGTCAGAACATCCTGAGGCAGTTGTTGTGTCATTCAAAATCTCAAATTGAGATGAAATCAAACGTAGTGGCTGAACGTTACGACCGATACATGACATTTTTAACGCGCGTCTGATTAATGTTAAGAAGAATGCACACAATTTGCGCGGTATTTCGCCGAAGCATGAGCACGCTGCAGTTGCAGAAGCGAAAGCGACACCTCAGTCCAGGCGACAGTTCAACAAAAAAGCCCACCTGTTGGGGCGGGCTTTTTCGATGTCTGACGTCAACCTCGTCTTAGTCAGCGGTCGCTTCTTCTTTCGCCGCTTCTTGGCCGCTGTTCTGATCCACGACTTTCATAGATAGGCGCTCCTTGCCGCGATCATCAAAAACAAGCAGCTTCACCCAGACCTCTTGGCCCTCTTTGAGCACGTCAGAAGGGTGGTTCAACCGACGGTTTTCGATTTGGCTGACATGGACCAATCCATCGCGCTTGCCGAAGAAATTCACAAAGGCGCCGAAATCGACGATCTTGACCACTTTGCCTTTGTAAATCTTGCCTTCTTCGGGCTCCGCCACGATCGAGTGGATCATGTCATAGGCTTTTTGGATGCTTTCGGCATTGGCAGAGGCGATCTTGATAGTGCCGTCGTCGCTAATATCGACCTTCGCACCAGAGGTTTCCACGATTTCGCGGATCACCTTACCGCCCGAGCCAATCACTTCACGGATCTTATCGGTGGGGACAGTCATGGTCTCGATCCGCGGCGCGTGCGCCGAGAACTCTGACCGGCCCTCGCTCAGCGCTTTGGACATCTCGCCCAAAATGTGCATCCGGCCTTCTTTGGCCTGTGCCAGTGCCTGTTCCATAATCGCAGGCGTGATACCGGCGACCTTGATGTCCATCTGCAGCGAAGTGATGCCGTTTTCGGTCCCGGCAACTTTGAAATCCATATCGCCAAGATGGTCTTCGTCGCCCAGAATATCGGTCAGCACTGCGAATTGGCCGTCGTCTTCCAGGATCAGACCCATGGCCACACCGGCAACCGGCGCTTTCAGCGGGACACCTGCGTCCATCATGCTGAGCGATCCGCCACAGACCGAGGCCATCGAAGAAGACCCGTTGGACTCGGTGATTTCCGACACCACGCGAATGGTGTAGGGGAAATCGGTTGCCGCCGGCAGTACCGCTTGCAATGCACGCCATGCGAGTTTCCCATGGCCGATCTCTCGACGTCCCGGAGAGCCCACGCGTCCAACTTCGCCAACCGAGTAAGGTGGGAAGTTATAGTGCAGAAGGAAATTAGACCGGAAATTGCCGTGAAGCGCATCGATGATTTGCTCATCATCTCCGGTGCCGAGCGTTGTAACCACCAGCCCCTGGGTCTCGCCGCGGGTAAAGAGCGCAGAGCCATGGGTCCGCGGTAGAATACCAACCTCTGAGACAATTCCCCGGACCTGATCGCGGGCGCGCCCATCGATCCGTGCACCGCCAGAGATGATATCGCCGCGGAGGATCGAAGACTCCAGTTTCTTAAACGCTGAGCCCAGATTGGCGTCTTCGCGCTGCTCTTCGCTCAGAGCCGAGATGATCGCCTCCCTCGCCGCAGAGATCGCGGTCGTCCGTTCCTGCTTATCGGTCAGATTAAAGGCAGCGCGCATCTGATCTTCACCGGCTGCTTTCACAGCAGCATAAAGATCGGAGTAGTCCGGCGGCTGATAGTTGAAAGGCTCCTTGGCGGCTTCTTCTGCCAAAGCGACAATCAGATCAATTACTGGCTTTAAGGCTTCATGGGCGAAGGTGACAGCGCCGAGCATTTCGGCCTCTGAAAGCTCATAAGCTTCCGACTCGACCATCATCACCGCGTCACGCGTGCCCGCGACCACAAGGTCGAGCCGCTGCTCGGGCTTGGTGCGCAACTCATCCATGTCATCCACAGCGGGGTTCAGCACATAGGCGCCATTGACATAGCCTACGCGCGCACCGGCGACCGGTCCCATGAACGGCACGCCCGAGATCGTCAGCGCCGCAGAGGCCGCAATCATCGCAACGATATCGGGGTCATTGACCAAGTCATGGCTGAGCACCGTGCACATCACCAAGACTTCGTGTTTGAAGCCTGGCACGAAAAGCGGCCGGATCGGTCGGTCGATCAGACGTGCGGTCAACGTTTCCTTTTCGGTCGGCCGCGCCTCGCGCTTAAAGAAGCCGCCTGGGATCTTCCCAGCGGCATAGTATTTTTCCTGATAGTGGACGGTCAGCGGAAAGAAATCCTGACCTTCTTTTGCGGCTTTGGCGAAGGTTACATTCGCCATCACGCTGGTTTCGCCGAGGGTGGCGATCACGGTGCCATCGGCTTGACGCGCAACTTTCCCGGTTTCCAGCGCCAGCGTTTCATCGCCCCACTGGATCGATTTTTTCACTTCTTCGAACATCATTGCATCCTATGAGGAGCACTCCCGGGCCCTCCCGGGTCTCCTGTTTCGTGGCGGCCCCATTGCCGCCGACCCCATATCGTGCCATGCGCCGGGGTCAGAGCGTCACGTCTCAGATGCCGGGCTCATACAGAGTTTTGTCGGGAAAGCAAAGCGGTTACGCGGAGGATGCTTTCCCCTGTTTTGTCATCGTCCAATTTACTTCGCCTGCATGTTTTGCATCATTTTCAACGCTTGGCGGCGGGGCATCAAAGGGGCGACCCAATTGAGCATAAGACTAAGCGCCTTGTCGTTGATCGTGACCAGCTTGCCGTCCATCATGGCATCATAGCCGATCTTGGCCACGTCCTTGGCCGTCGCGCCGCCTCTTTTGACCATGGTGGTCCCTTCAAGATTGGCCGCTTTGGCGAATTCGGTCTCCACGTAGCCCGGTGCAAGCACTGTGGAGGTTACACCTTTGTCGCGCAATTCTTGGTCAATCGCCTGGCTAAAGGAGTTCACAAACGCTTTTGTGGCAAAATAGACAGCTTGGTTCGGTCCGGGCAGAAAACCAGCGGTAGAGCCCACTTGCAGGATTTTACCACCGCCTGAGGCGACCATGTCTTTGGCGAAAAGATGCGTAAGGCCGACAAGCGTGGTGACGTTCAGGCTGATCATCGCTCGTTCATCTTCCAGCGAGCGTTCTGTGTGAATTCCGTGCCCGCCAAAACCAGCGTTGTTGATCAGGATCTTCACGTCGAGCCCGAGTGCTTTGACCGCCTCATAGAGCTTCTCTGGCGCATCGGCTTGGGCCAGATCCATCGCGATGACATGAACAGTGACGTTGTGCTTGCCTTCAATCTCGGTCTTGAGCGCCTCAAGCGACTCCGCGCGGCGCGCGACGATGATCAAATCACCGCCCTTTGAGGCGTGATAACGGGCGAATTCGGTACCAAGTCCTGCCGAAGCACCGGTGATGAGAGCTGTATTTGCCATTGGGGTCTCCTGTTGAGTTGTCAACGCTTGTTGACTTCCCAGTTAGGAGCGCGATTTTAACATGTCAACGCTTGTTGACTTCGTTTTTTCAAGTTTTACGTTGGCGCCATGATCGAGACTGAAAGCACCCGCGACAAGCTGCTCTTTGCGGGCAAACGACTATTTTGGACACGCGGCTTCTCCAATGTGACTGTGCGCGATATTGCCCGTGAAAGTTCTGCGGATATCGCTCTGATTTCACGCTATTTTGGCTCTAAGCGGGGGCTCTTTGATGCAACGATGGATCTTCTTCCTGCACTGGATGCGGCCGATTTCGACGGGCCCGAACACCTGATCGATTGTCTGGTAAAGATGTTCATCGAAAAGCCACGCTTGCCCAATGAACCCTCGGAAATAAACATGATCATTGCCAATGCAGGCGATTTTGAGGTTGGTGCTGTCGTCCACGACCTCTATCGCCAGAAATGGCAGGCCCCGATCGAACAAATCATGGGGGATCCCGGTCGCGCCGCAGTGCTGAGTGCCGCGCTGTTTGGATTGATGGTCGCAGAAAAGGCGATGCAGCTAAAGGGCATCGCACCCCATCACACCCCAAAGTATGAAGCCCAACTACGCGCGCTATTCGGCGCGTCGCTCAACGTGCCGATGGGATGCAGATGCTAAATCGGCGCGCCAAATCCCACGCGCCGATGTCTCACTGATCGAGATTAGCGGCGCAGGCCGAGGCGCTTGATGAGCTCTTGGTAACGACCGGCGTCTTTGTCGTTGAGATAGTCCAGCAGTTTGCGGCGCTGTGCCACCAGTTTCAAAAGGCCACGACGCGAGTGGTTGTCCTTCGCGTGGGTCTTGAAGTGCTCGGTCAGCGTCGAGATCCGAGAGGACAGGATCGCGACCTGAACCTCTGGCGATCCGGTATCGCCATCTTTGGTCGCGTATTCTTTGATAAGACGGGCTTTGTCTTCGGCAGTGATCGACATCGGGGTCTCCTTGGCTTGAGGTGATGGCGCAAGCCGGGATGTCGTCCAGCAGGGCCCTTGGAGGTCTCGGCCTATTTTCAGGCCAGATGCGGGCGCATAGTGGAATTTCTTGCCCTTGAAAAGGGCTTTCTAAGAAATCGAGGTGTTCCGCCCGGCGCCTTCTCAGACGCCGAACCGGTGAGCATATGAAAGCTTAACCAATTGGTTCGATGGCGCGCCGGAACAGATGCCAACTGGCGTGACCCAGAACCGGCATCACGACGATCAAACCTAGGAACAGGGGCAAAGAGCCCAACAGCAGAAAAGCGGCGACGATCACACCCCAGGTGCCGACCACATAAGGGTTCTTCAGCGTCACACGGATCGAAGTGATGACCGCCTGTACCACCCCGATCTCTCGGTCTAGTATGAGCGGGATCGAGACAACCGTAGACGCCAACACCACCGCTGCAAAAATAGCTCCAACAGGGATGCCGAGCAAAATCATCGCCCAGCCTTGGGGGGATGTCAGAACGCTTTGAAAGAAGGACAGGACCCCTTCAGGAGCCGCAGAGCCCATCGTGAGGGAAAAAATCAGTCCTGCTAACACAAGCCAAAGCGAAAACAGCGTCACAAGATAGACACCTATGACCACTAGCGGCCCTAGCGCTGAGGATTTGAAAGGTGTGAAGGCATCTCGCCAATCGGTTTCAAGCCCCACTTCGCGCCGTCGGCTCATCTCATAAAGGCCAACCGCAGCGATGGGTCCGATCAGGGCAAAACCGGAAGCGATTGGAAATAAGTAGGGGGCAAGCTCTGTATTGAAAGCGAAAACTGCCAAGCAAATCCCAATAATGGGGTAGAGGATCACGATGAATATCACATCGCTGCGCAGAGCGGTGAAATCCTCAAAGCCTTTTTTCAATGCCTCTCGGATATCGTCTAAACTCATGTCCCGGAGGGAAGGGGGCTTGTTCGCCTCTTCCCCCACAATCCGGCCCGTTGTGTCGGCCAAATAACCGCCCGCCGCACCAAGCGCTTCGGCGCTCCATGTCAGCGGATTTCCTATTGTTTTAACCATTTCAGCTCCCAAGCGTTGACCAGAGGCACATGCGACAGAATAGCACATGCTTAGCAACATAGGGCACAAGTCTGCGTGTGCGATATTTCAGCTTAGTTTTTTGTGCGACGCTCGCGCCAAAACGTGAAAAGCCCCGCCGCAAGGATGATCGCAGCCCCAGCTGCCACAGGGATCTCAACCACCTCGTTGAACATGCTGACACCGAGGATCGTGCCCCAGACGAGTTGCAGATAGGCAAAGGGTTGAACGGCGCTGGCCTCCGCAGCTTCATAGGCTTTGATCAAAAACCAATGACCCAGAAGGGCACAGCCACTCAGCACCGCCATCCAGCCCCAATCGCCCACACCCATCGGGGACCAGTGCGATACGCCTATCAAAGTTGCTGCACAGGCACCGACCGTGCCGGTCCAGAAAAAGCTCGTCGCGGCATCGTCCTTTCTAGAAACAAATCGGGTTAGAAGACTATAGATCGCAAACAGGCTGGCCGCTAAAAACGGGACGATTGCCAGCGGATCGAACACGGCGAACCCCGGGCGCAGGATCAAAAGAACACCCAAAAACCCAATGCTGATGGCGAACCAGCGACGCCACCCAACGTTTTCTCCCAAGATTGGGCCCGATAAGGCAGCTACGATCAAAGGATAGCAAATGAAGACCGCGTGGGTCTCGACCAGGCCCAATAGCACGAAGGACCAGACCATCACGCAGATCTCGATGACCAGAAGCAATCCACGCAGGATCTGTATTCGCGGAAAGCTGGTGCGCGCAGCCTGGCGAATGCTGCCGCTCTGTCGGATGGCAAGCCAGACCACAAACAAACCGAAAATCCAGTAGCGTACCATCACGATCATGAGCACGCCGTACTTGCCCGCCAGGTAACGGGTCACGGCGTCTTGCAGGCCGAAAATCAGTGTGGTGGCGATCATAAAGGCGATACCGCGGAGGGTGTTATCCGCTGCGCTCATCGCAGCGTTCCGGTGGTCATATGTCGCTTTCGACCGAAGCCAGTCTGCCGTTTGACGTCGAAGCCTGCTTCAGAGAGTGCCCGCCGCACAACACCTGCCGCAGTGTAGGTTGCAAAACTACCACCGGGTGTGGTGTGCGCCGCGACCTCTCGTAATAAGTCCTCTTGCCAAAGCTCGGGGTTTCGAGCGGGCGCAAACCCATCAAGGTACCAGGCGTCTGCGCAACCGGTCCATTCAGGCAGCGTCGCGCGCGCATCTCCCAAAACAATCGTGACATCCGCCGGTCCCAAAGAAAACTCGGTTTGACCTTGCGCGACGGCCCCGATCAGCGCTTGGGACAGAATTTTGGGGATGGCCACGTGGGAGAGAGCGTTTGTCATATCCGCCGCTGTCATTGGGAAGGCCTCAAAACTGGTATAGTCGAAGCGGCCCTCAAGGCCGGACTGATCCCAAGCCATTAAGGTGACAAGCAAGTTGAGACCGGTCCCAAAGCCCAGTTCTGCAATTTGAAACCCATCGTAAAACCGATGTGGCAGATCGTTGCCCGCGATAAAGACATGGGCACTTTCCGCCGCGCCATTGTTCAGCGCGTAGTAAGGGTCGTCGAAGTGCCGAGACACCGGAACACCGTCGCGAAAGACGACGGCGGCTGTGTGGTCATCGGGTGTGGGCTGGTCTAGGTCGGACATCTCGGCGACACTGAACAGAGGGCAGAGAACTTGGCAAGCAAAGACGTGACCGTGCGCGGGGCGGGCATTTTTGGTCTGTCAGTTGCCTTTGCCTGTTTGCGTCGTGGGGCAACGGTGCGCGTGGTCGATCCGAACGGGCCGGGGGCCGGGGCCAGTGGAGGGATCTTGGGGGCCTTAGCCCCGCATACGCCGGAAAACTGGAACGCGAAGAAAGCCTTTCAGCTGGATGCTTTGTTGGCTGCAGAAGATTATTGGCGTGAGATCTCGGAGCTATCCGGTGCCGACCCCGGTTATTGCCGAACCGGGCGAGTGCAACCGGTGCTGGACCCTCGCGGCTTGGAACTTGCGCGCGCACGGGCGCAGAGTGCCGAAACGCTCTGGCAGGGCGAAGCGGTTTGGCGCGTGATCCCTTGCGAAGAGGCGAAAGGACTTTTGCCGGCAAGCCCCACAGGCTGGCTGATCCACGACAGTTTAAGCGCGCGCATTCATCCAAGGGCCGCCTGTGCCGCGCTCGCAAAGGCCATCGAAACTCTCGGCGGAGAGATTGTGAAAGAGGCTGAGACCGAAGGACAAGAGGTTCTGGCGACCGGATGGCAGGGGCTTTTGGCGCTGAGCGCAGAGTTGGAGCGCCTAATTGGCTATGGCGTGAAGGGCCAAGCCGTCTTGGTGAAGTATAGCGCGCCTCAAGCGTCTCAGGTCTTTGCCGATGCGCTACACATCGTTCCGCATGGCGACGGAACCACGGCGATTGGCTCCACCAGTGAAAGGGCGTTTGGTGATCCCCATGCTACGGATGAAGGCTGTGATGCATTGATCGCAAAGGCGCGTGAAGTTTGTCCAGAACTCGTGGGGGCAGAAGTTTTGGAGAAATGGGCCGCAGTCCGGCCAAGGGCACGCAGCCGGGCGCCAATGCTGGGACCTCACCCAAAGCGTCGCGACTGTTACATTGCCAATGGCGGGTTCAAGATTGGTTTTGGCATGGCTCCCAAGGTGGGGGAGGTGATGGCAACGCTCCTGTTGGAGCAGCAGGACACGGTTCCCTTCGGATTTCGCGTGGAAGATAGTCTTTGACAAAGTCTCTCCTGCGCGCACCAACTGCGTTCGGAGGTGCCCACCATTGGGCGGTGCGCTTTGCGAGGGAGAGCCGTCCGCAGGGGGCATCGAGCCCCCTACGACCGGACCCACCATTGGGTGGGCAGGCGACAAACATTCGTGCCTCGTCTCAGGATTTGCAAAGTCCGAGATCCCAACCCAAAAAGCATGTTGCTTTGATCCAAGTGGCATCCCCTGGCCACAGGCCACCGCGCAACTGCACGGTCCGTTCGGGCGGGGCGCGATGCCCTGCCCGAACGGAGCTCTCTGATCGTTGCAAACTCACCAGTTCCGGACTTGCAACAGCTAGCCGGCCGCCTGTTTCAAAAGGTCCATGTTTTGGGAGATCAAACCCAAATAGCGTTCACTGATCAATGCCCCGTTTTCGTCGAACTCTTTGGTTGCTCCGCTCACTAGGATTTCCGGCCCATTCATTATCAACGGTCGAAAAGGCGCCAAACAAAGCCTCAGCGAGGTTTGCGCGCGCTCTCCGCCTGAGCGTCCGCTTGTGGCTGACATCATGACAACGGGCTTGTTATGCCATGGGTTTGGCTTCGTTCTGCTGACCCAATCCAGCGCGTTTTTCAGTGATCCAGAGAGAGCCTTGTTATATTCCGGTGTGATAATGATCACACCGTCTGCCTCGGCGATTTGATCGCTCAGCACCTGCACCTCTGATGGCACGCCGTTCGCCTCTATATCGCCGTCATAGAGCGGCAGTCGCAGATTGGCGTCGGTAAAAGGACCGCCATGGATTTTCGCCGCTTCCAGCATCAGTTTGCGGTTGTATGAGCCGCGGCGCAGCGCACCGCATAAACCGAGCAATGTGGGTGAGGACATTTGTAACTCCTGACACTGTTTATGTTGTCGATATTGACGAGACTTAGTCCAATGAACGGCTGCTTAAATTCTCGTTTCCGGGCATGCGGCGATTGGCGCTGGGTGTGCCGTTTCCACCAAATCCCCCCGCTTTTGCGCTAAAATTCCACACCGATTTGAGCCTTCACACCGGATCGGAACGGATGCTTGATCAATTCCATCTCGGTCACCAAATCGGCGGTTTCAATCAAGGGGTCTTTGGCATTGCGTCCGGTCAAAACCACATGGGTCATATGGGGTTTTTCATTCTGCAGAAAGGCCACCACCTCATTGATATCGAGATAGTCATAACGCAGCGCAATGTTGATCTCATCAAGCAATACCATCTGGTTTTCACCATCCCGGATCAGAGCTTTGGCCTTTTCCCAGGCGGCCTGAGCCATCTCGATATCCCGATCTTTGTCCTGCGTTTCCCAGGTAAACCCTTCACCCATGGTATGGAATTGACACAGATCCTGAAATCGCTCCAGGATCAGATCCCGTTCACCGGTGGACATGCCACCTTTGATGAACTGCACCACCGCGCAGGGCATCTGATGGGCAATGCAGCGAAAAATCATCCCAAACGCCGCGGTCGATTTGCCTTTTCCCTTGCCTGTATGAACGATGATCAGGCCCTTTTCTTCGGTTTTGGTAGACATGATTTTATCCCGCGAGGCTTTCTTTTTGGCCATTTTCGCGGAGTGGCGAGCGGAGTCGTTGGCAGGTGTCTCAGTCACGATTGTCTCTCGTCGGCGTTTGGGGAAGGTGTGTTTGAAGGCGCAGCTGGACACCAAGATATCGCCTCACTAGCGTGGTAAGTCTCGCCGGGAGCGACGACTTCGAGGTCCTCAAGCAGGGCGGTATAAAACTGTGTTTCGCCTGGTTGTTTTGATAGGACGCAGGGGCACTGCATCGGGAACAAAAACCAACGTCGAACATCCCGGTTGCTTTTATACATCGCGGACCTCGCTCCAAGCCAGGTCCAATGGCCGTCTTGAACCCCAACATACGCGGTCGCCGCAGAAACAGTGTGACGCCGACAACTTTCGCGGTGGCAATGGCCGACAAAACGCCAAGGCGGTTTGATCTGAAATCTTGTTTGGCCGCATAGACAATGACCCTCAAGCATCGATGATCTCTTTCAAATGGCGTCGTGCTGAGTTCGACCGCGGCCGCCAAAGCGCGCGCTCTACTGCCTCACTCAGCCGCTCAGCAATCTCGCGCAGAGCGTCGGGGTTGACGCGGGAAATAAAATCGCGTGTTTCAGAGTTGTCGAGATAGGCGGCATAGACAGCGTCGAAATGGTGATCGCGCACAGCGCCGGTCGTGGCAGCGAAAGCAAAAAGATAGTCGACTGTCGCTGCGATCTCAAACGCTCCTTTGTAGCCGTGTCGCTTGACACCGTCGATCCATTTAGGGTTCACCGCGCGTGACCGCACAACCCGGGCAATCTCTTCATCCAATGTGCGGATGACCGGGCGGTCGGGGCGTGAATGGTCGTTGTGATAAACAGGTTTGGACTCGCCTTGTAGAGCCTCAACAGTGGCCGCCGCTCCGCCTTCGAATTGATAGTAGTCGTCACTGTCGAGCAGATCATGTTCTCGGTTGTCTTGGTTCTGGACGATCGCATCGGTCTGGCGCAGGCGTGTCTCCAATGCCTCCCGTGCGGCGGTGCCTTCCGATCCTTTGCCATAGGCGTAGCTGCCCCAAATAAGATAGGCGTCGGCCAAATCCGATTTGTTGGACCAAAGCCGTTCGTCGATCATCGCTTGCAGACCTGCGCCATAGGCACCGGGCTTGGCGCCAAAAACCCGAAAATCGCTGCCTGGACCCTCGGCTTTTAACCTTGCGGCGGCCGGATTGACACCCTTTGGCTCGTCGAGCGCCATCACACCGCGCGCCGCACGATCCACCAAAGCGATGAGTTGTGGAAAGGCATCGCGGAAAAAACCAGAAACACGCAAGGTGACGTCCACCCTCGGGCGGCCAAGTGCCGTGTACGGTATAATCTCAAATCCGGTCACGCGGCGGTTTGCGTCATCCCAACGCGGACGTACTCCCATCAGCGCCAAACACTGTGCGATATCATCTCCGCCCGTGCGCATATTCGCAGTGCCCCAAGCCGTGAGCAGCATCGCACGCGGCCATTCGCCATGGTCTTGCAAGTGACGCTCAATCAGCAGGTTTGCCGATTTCCACCCCAATTTCCATGCTGTGCGCGTGGGCACTGCGCGTGCATCGACCGAGTAAAAATTCCGACCTGTGGGCAGGGTATCGGGTCGGCCGCGCGTTGGCGCGCCGGACGGCCCCGGGGCGACGAAGCGTCCTGCAAGGGCGTCGAGGAGCCCCGCCCCCTCTGCCGGACCGCAAGCCGCGATTGCAGGGCGGAGCTGATCCTGCGCCCCTAACAGAACCCGTCTACTCGCCGCACCCGGCGCAACGGCTTGACCGTCAAGACACTGCTGGGCCAGAAGCTCAAGCCGCTCAACCGTATCTCCTTGGCTGCGCCAGATATCCGTGGAAATGTCAGCCAAAGCCGCAGAGCGCGGACCATCCCAAGTGACAGCCATGTCGCAGTCCAGCGGATCAAACCCCAAGTTCAGATCTTCCGCCAGTGCACGGGTCAGTGAGGCCTCCTCTTCTCGCTCCCCCCGCGGCAGACGCAGAAGGGCGAGCGCTAAATCTCTCTCCAAGTGATCTGCGGGAGACGCGCCAAAGACATGTAAACCGTCTCGGATTTGCGCTTCTTTCAACTCGCAGATCCACGCATCGAGCTGTGCCAAATCGCTGTCGACATCTTCACCTGACATACCAGCATCAGCGCCCATACCTGTCGCATCGCAAAGGCTCATGATCTCGCGGCGCAGATGGATAATCCGGCGCGGATCAACACCCGACGCCTCGTAATACTCATCCACCAGAGCTTCGAGTTCACGAAGCGGACCATAGCTTTCTGCGCGTGTCAGAGGCGGCGTGAGATGATCTATGATCACGGCAGATGTGCGCCTCTTCGCCTGGGTGCCTTCGCCGGGATCATTCACGATGAAAGGATAAATGTGGGGGACAGGTCCAAGTGCCACTTCGGGCCAACAAGTGTCTGACAAGGCGAGTGCTTTGCCGGGTAACCATTCGAGATTTCCATGTTTGCCCAGATGGACAATAGCATCGACGGCTTCAGTCTTCCGCAGCCAAAAATAAAAGGCCAGATAGTGATGCGGCGGGATCAGATCAGGGCTGTGATAAGTCGCTTCGGGATCGATGTTGTAGCCCCGCGCGGGCTGAATGCCTACTGTGACATGGCCGTATCTCAGGATCGATAGGGCAAAGCCATCCGCCCCCAAAAAAGGATCGTCTTCCGGCGGTCCCCACCTGTCCTCCACTGCCTGCCGCAGCTTAAACGGCAGTTCCGAGAAGATCTTGTGATACGCGTTAAGGCCAAGCCGCTCGCCGCCCTTCCGATTTGACCGATCCGCAAGCCAATTGGTGGGACCACGGCGCAAAGACGTCATCAGTGCCTCACCCTCCTCGGGGGCGCCGTCAACGGAGTATCCTGCTTCCGATAGCAAGTTCAGGACCGCAACTGTCGAGGCTGGCGTGTCCAGCCCAACGCCATTGGCTAGCCTGCCATCGCGATTGGGGTAATTGGCCAATATCAACGCCACGCGTTTCTCGGCGCACGGCTTGCGCCGCAGTGCAGCCCAACGCGCTGCGAGCTCGCAGACAAAAGCCGCCCGGTCGCCTTGGGCGCGGTAGCTTGTAATCGCGCATTGGGTGGCGTCATCGAAGTAAAACTCGGTTTTGAAACTCACCGCCCGAGACATCACGCGACCGTCGACCTCTGGCAGAGCCACATTCATAGCGATATCGCGAGCATTGAGCCCTATCAGCCCTTTTTCCCATGCCTCTTCGGTCATGGAAGACAGCACCACTTGGAACACGGGCGCACGATTTGCGGCCGGCCCGGCAAGGGGGTTCGATGCCCCCGCGACGGACGCCCCCCCTTGACTAAGATCGCCCACCGCGAAGGCAGTGCAATTTAAGATCACCGATGGTGGGGCCGCCGTGAAAAGCTGCTCGACCACCGCGGTGGACAAAGGATCTTTCAGCGAAGCGACAAAGATCGGCAAAGGATTGCATCCCGACCGCAAGAGCCCGGAAACAAGACGATTGATCGGATGAAGCCCCGCTCCCTGTAACAACGCTCGGTAAAAGATTACTGGCACCACAGGGGCGTTTTCTTGCCAAGCGCGTTTGAGTGTCTCTAGATCGCTGACATCCTCGCCGGGCCAATAGAGCCCTGCCCGCAGCAGTGGACGCGCAGGCGGGGGCTTATCGGTCGTGGGATCGATCAGGTGCTGACAATAGTTCAGAAAGTGAGTGCTGTTCCCGGGCCCGCCTTCGACCAGATAACTCCAAAGTGCTTCCCAATCTTCGCGCGGCAGGCTTGATAGTTCGAATAGCTCTTCATCGGGTTTGTCGTCCCCTGGCAGAGCCGCAAAAAGGATATCTGCCTCGCGCAGTCGCGCCGCATACTGATCCACACCGTAGCGCCAATAGCCAGTGCCGCCTAAAACACGTGCCACCACCAATTTTGCACCCAAAGCGCAATTGGAGATATGTTCATCCACCGACATCGGGTGACGCAAATGCAAGAGATTTGCCAGTCGCAAACTGGGTGGGGACTCCATATCGGATCTTGCCCCAGAAAGCGCGGCCAGTTCACTGTCGGCCGCTGAGAGAACAACCAAATCCGCCGGGGTCTGCGCGAGATCAATGGCATCACCTTCATCAATTGCACCGGGCGTGGCGGCGAGAAGGTGCATTAGAAAAGACGTTTGCCCATGAAAAGGCTGATGCCCGTTTTTGGATAGGTGCCAAAGGCTGGGCATTCTCGAAAACCCATCGCGCGATAGAGCGCGGACGCTTCAGCCAGTGCAGCTCCGGTTTTGAGCTTCAACTCCCGCAGACCAATCTCGCCCGCCAGCGCCTCTGCTTTCGCCATCAATGCGCGCCCAATGCCTAGCCCAAGATGGCTTGCTGCCACAAAGAGCTTCTTGATTTCTGCAAAGTGAAATTGGTCGCGCAGGATCACGCAGCCTGCGGCTTTGGTGTCTTGAACCGCTAGCAAGGAGTGGCAATTGGCTGCGGTCAGCTCTGCCTCTGCGACAGAAAAAATCTTTTCAGCCGCGTCGATCTCTTGCAGGTAGTTATTGCACTGCGCAAAGAGGCGACGCAGACCCAGATGCGAGGCCCGGGTGACAGCGATCAAGATCGCTTTGGGGCGCCCTTCGTCAAAACTCACGCCGCCAACGCCTTTTCGATCGCGTGACGATTGAGCCCACGATGACCAATGACCACAAGGCGGGTCTCGCGCGGCTCTTCTTCGGAAAACGGCCGGTCGAAATAGCTGTCGACACGCGGACCTACGGCCTGAAGTGTCAGCCGCATCGGCTTGCCTTCCACCGCTGCAAACCCTTTGAGCCGAAGGATATCGTGATTGCGGATCACATCGGCGAGCTGAACTTCAAAGGCCGCGACATCTGTTAGGACAGGACGGGTCACCACGAAACTGTCGAAATCATCATGGTCATGATCATGGTCGTGATGAGAGTGGTCACCCTCGGCGTCTTCGTCGTGGTGGTGGTGATGATGGTGATGCTCGTGGCGTACGGCAATATCGCTCTCTGCCTCAGCCGCTTGGCCTAACAGAACAGAAACGGGGAGATCACCGAAACGTGCCGGCACGACCTGAACACCGTCGCGGCTGTCTTGATCCAGAGTTTGCGTGAGCGAGGCGGTCTCATCGGTGCTCAGCAGATCGATTTTGTTGACAATGATCATATCGGCGCAAGCCAATTGATCCGCGAACAGCTCAGCCAAAGGCGTCTTGTGATCAAGCGCATCATCCGCAGCGCGTAGCTGATCCACGGCTTCGGGATCATCTGCAAAGCGGCCTTCCTGCACCGCTTTTCCGTCGACAACAGTGACCACACCATCGACCGTGACCCGGGTGCTGATCTCGGGCCAGTTAAAGGCCCGGATCAGAGGTTGCGGCAGTGCCAAGCCAGAGGTCTCGATCACAATGTGATCCGGCGGTGCTGGGCGGTCCAAAAGCGTCTCCAGCGTCGGCACGAAATCATCGGCGACCGTACAGCAAATACAGCCATTGGACAGCTCTAGGATATCGTCCTCGGCGCAGACAGCATCTCCGCATCCCTTCAAGATACCACCATCGACACCCAGATCGCCGAATTCGTTGATGATCAGAGCAATTCGGCGCCCGTTGGCTTGGGACAGTAGGTTGCGGATCAAAGTGGTTTTGCCTGATCCGAGAAATCCGGTCACCACAGTTGCGGGTATCTTTGCGGCCATGGGCATCTCCAAAGCGAGCACTCGAGGCAAACCTATGCCCGACGGCTCGGGGAAAACAAGCTTAACTCCAGCGGCATATGCCGGGACCCAAAGCCGCTGTCAATCAGGCCGTTTTACAAGATGATGATGCTTCTTGCGCGGTGGCTACGAGATATGGCAGGCTCAACGTCGGACGAGTCGTCTCGCACCGCCAACTGCCAGGAGAATTGAGACGTGCATTTCACCCGCCTGCGCCTCAACGGTTTCAAAAGCTTTGTCGATCCGACCGAGATGCTGATTGCGGACGGGCTCACCGGGGTGGTGGGGCCGAATGGCTGTGGCAAATCCAATCTTTTGGAGGCGTTGCGCTGGGTGATGGGCGAGACCCGCGCCTCGGCAATGCGCGGCGGGGGTATGGAGGACGTGATATTTGCGGGTGCTTCGACTCGCGCAGCGCGCAATTTCGCGGAGGTGAGCCTTCATATCGACAACACGGAGCGGCGTGCGCCTGCGGCATTCAATGACCATGACCTCCTCGATATCACTCGCCGGATCACCCGCGATGCGGGGTCGGCTTATAAAGTTGGTGGGAAAGATGTTCGCGCGCGCGATGTGCAGCTTTTGTTCGCCGATGCCTCAACGGGTGCACAGTCACCGTCTTTGGTGCGGCAGGGTCAAATCTCAGAACTGATCAACGCCAAGCCTAAAGCACGACGCCGGATCCTTGAAGAAGCCGCTGGGATTTCTGGTCTCTATCAACGCCGTCATGAAGCGGAGTTGAAACTCAAGTCGAGCGAAACCAATCTTAGCCGTCTTGACGATGTTCTGGATCAATTGCGCACACAGCTTGCTCAACTCAGCCGACAAGCCAAACAAGCGGCGCGGTATCGGGCAATCGGCGCGGACCTGCGTGAGAGCGAGACGCTGCTGTTGGTGCTGAATTGGCAAGTGGCCGCAGCGGCCCGAGACCAAGCGGAAGAAACCTTTGCCGCAGAGATCCGAGCGCTCGGCCAAGCCGAAGCTGTTGTCTCGCGTTTGCGCAAGGAGACCGAGAGCGCGGAGGCCGCGCTGCCACCATTGCGCGAAGAGGCCACTATCGCGGCAGCCATTTTGCAGCGTATTGTGGTAGAGCGCGAGGGGCTGAAGGCGAAGGCAGAAAGCGCAGTGGCCCATATTGCGGACCTGCGTGCGCGGTTGGGTCAAATCGATGCTGATACAGAGCGGGAAGCTGTGCTTGATGGCGACGCGCGCGAAAGTCTGTCTCGGCTCGAAGAAGAGGCCGCGTCCATCGCGCGCAATCAAGCCGGTGAAGCGGCGGCGCAAGATGAGGCTGCGGAGTTGTCAGAGGTCGCTGAGGCCACCCTCGCGCATCAAGAGGAAAGTCTCTCAGAACTTGCGCAAGATCTTGCACGAGAAACTGCGCGCCATGATACGGCCACGCGCGCTGCCGAAGCCGCCGAAAAGGCGCGGGCAAAGGCCCAACAGGCTCTCAGCGAGACGGCACAGGCTTTGATCGAAGAGCACCAAAAATCTGCAGATGCGGAGCGGGCAAAACTTGACGCTGCAGACGCGCTAGAGGCTGCCGATGCAGGGCTGAAACGGACTGAAGCCCAGATGGCCTCGGTTGAGTCGATCCGAGAGCAGGCCGATGCGCGTCATGCCAGTTTGAAGTCCGATCGTGCAACGGCTGAAAGCACCCTGCGCGCATTGTCTGGCGAGGTTGATACCCTGGCGCGCCTGGTGGAGAAGAAACGCGACAGCGGCGATCAAGTGCTTGATCAGATCACCGTCGCGCCAGGGTATGAAACAGCGCTTGGCGCGGCGTTGGATGAAGATCTCGCCGCGCCGCTTTCCGATGAACTTGGTCGCTCAGGCTGGCGTGCTCTCCCGCCATATCAGGCAAACGCCACATTGCCTGCTGGGATAACATCGCTTTCCGAGCATGTGACTGCGCCAACGGCGCTTGCGCGGCGCTTGGCTATGATTGGTGTGGTGTCTTCAGAGTCCGGTTCAGAGCTTCAGGTCCAACTGTCTCCAGGCCAGCGTCTGGTAAGTCTGGAGGGCGATGTCTGGCGCTGGGACGGGCTCGCACGCGCGGCGAAAGATCGTCCCTCTGCGGCTGCGCTTCGACTGCAACAGATCAACCGACTGACCGAGTTGCGGCGGGAACAGTCCCAGGCGCGACAGAGCTTTGAGGCGGTGCAAGTTGAAGAAACCAAAGCCGCTCGGGCACTGAAAGATGTCAGCGATGAAGAAGCGGCCGCGCGCTTGGCGCGTCGTGCTGCTGATGCCGCCTTCGCGGAGGCGGGACGGCGCCATAGCCGGGCAGGGATTGAGCGAGACCAAGCTGAGGACCGGGTAACGCGACTTCAGGCAGCCCATGAAGCCTATTCCGCAGAGGAAACAGAAGCGCTGGAAAAATCTGCCACGGCGAAGGCGGAACTCACCGGGCTGAGCGACCTGCAGATCCTGAAAGACCGGCTTGAGGCACAGCGGTTGTCGGTCGAAGCTGCCCGGCTCGCGGTAATGACCCGGCGCACTCAGTTGGAAGAGCATAAGCGTGCGGTGGAGGGCCGTCACCGCCGGATGGAGCGGATCGACAAAGAGGCAACGCAGTGGCGTCAAAGGCTCAGCACGGCATCGGATCGCGCCAGTGATTTGGCAGCACGTCGGACCCGTTGTGCCGAAGATCTGACCAAAGCAGAACCACTGCCCGCAGAAATTGCCGCGCAAACAGAGGCGCTTGTTGCGGATATCACCCGCGCGGAAACACGAAAAGCTACGGCAGAGGATCAGGTCACAGGCGCGGAAGCGGCCCTTAGGGACGCGCGCGCAGCGGAACGCGAGGCAGAGGCCCAGGCAACCGCACATCGCGAAACACGCGCCGCGGCGGAAGCGCGCCGCGATGCTTCCGAAGAGGTGCTCCAAACAGTGGCGCATCGGCTGTCCGAGGAGTTGAACCTGGACCCCGCAGAAGCTTTGGCAGGTCAAGATCCTGAACGATTGGCCAATAGCACGCCGGAAGACGTTGAAGCCCGTGTGCACCGTTTGCGCCGCCAACGTGATGCCTTGGGTGCCGTGAACCTCCGTGCTGAGGAAGATGCCCGCGAAGTTGAGGCCGAGGTCACGACGCTCGAAAACGAAAAAAGCGATCTTGAAGCGGCGATTGCAAAACTGCGCTCTGGCATTTCCAGTCTGAATCGCGAAGGGCGGGAACGACTATTGACCGCATTTGAGCAGGTAAACGACAATTTCGCCTCGCTTTTCACTGATCTTTTCGGTGGTGGGGAGGCGCGTTTGGCACTGGTGGAAAGCGATGATCCCCTGGAAGCCGGGCTCGAGATACTTTGCCAACCACCGGGCAAGAAGCTCTCAACCCTTTCGTTGCTTTCTGGCGGAGAGCAGACCCTGACCGCTATGGCGCTGATCTTTGGTGTTTTCTTGGCCAACCCGGCGCCGATCTGTGTGCTTGATGAGGTCGATGCGCCGCTTGATGATGCCAATGTCAATCGGTTCTGCGATCTTTTGGACGATATGACCCGGCGGACGCGGACCCGGTTTTTGATCATCACGCACCATGCGGTGACCATGTCGCGCATGGATCGGCTCTTTGGCGTGACAATGGCCGAGCAAGGGATCAGCCAGTTGGTTTCGGTCGATCTGCGCGCTGCGGAAAGCCTCGTCGCCTAAGCACCGTCAAGCCAGCCAAGAACCAAGAGCCGCGGCAACGCAAAGCACCAGCAGCAGTCCCCAAACTCGCCACAGCACGGCAACGGCGGCGCGTATATCCTTTGCACCAAGCGCCTTTCGGCCCTCTGGGTGCACGAAGGGATCTTCTGTGAGTTGTCCATGGTAACGCCTTGGGCCTGACAACGCGACCCCAAGCGCGCGCGCCATCGCCGCTTCGGGCCAGCCGGCGTTGGGCGAGCGGTGACGTTGTGCGTCGGTCACGATCCGCTGCCAGTGACTAATCCCGCCATAAAGCGCGGCAATCATCAGTGCCGTCAGCCGCGCAGGCACCCAGTTCAGCAGATCATCCAGTCTCGCAGAGGCCCAACCAAACCCCAGGTGACGCTCTGTCCGGTAGCCAATCATGCTGTCGGCAGTGTTGATCATTTTATAAAGCAGCAGGGCTGGAAGCCCGCCGAGCAGAAACCAAAAGGCAGGGGCAACCACCGCATCGCTGAGGTTTTCGGCAGCACTTTCGATCGCGGCGCGGGCGATGTCGCTTTCTTCCATCTGTCCGGTGTCACGTCCGACGATTTGACCCACAGCTGTTCGGGCCTCTGCAAGGGATCGCTCCAACGCCTCTGCAACAGCGGTGACATGATCTGCGAGACTGCGCTGCGCAAGTAGGATGGCTGCGGCAATGACTTCTAGAATCGGGCCGCCCGGTAGACCGACAATCAGGCTGCCAATGATCCAAGTGAGGGCGCAAAACCCAACCAACGCAAAGATGCCCCGCCCGCGGTCCTTCCCGCCGGGGTTGAAATGACGATCCGACCAGCCGATCAAGCGGCCCATCAGAACCGCGGGATGCGGAACCCGTGACCAGAGCCATTCGGGCTCGCCCAGCCAGGCATCCAGCGCCAAAGCGAGCGCAAGCGCAACCGGCGTGATCACACGTATCTCCTAACGGCGGACTTAAGCCGAAGTTTTTCTTGGAGGTCTTCGCTGAAGTGGCTCACCGCTCTATCAGTACCGACGCCATCGCCAATGGGCAGCGCCTGTGCGGTCATCGTTCTGAATCGTCGGGCAGCGGCAGATGACGCGCTGCGAAATGGCCCTTCACCCCTTCGGGCCAGCTTCGGTAGGGCACCTGTCCGGTTGGGCTTTCTTGGTGCAGGATCGCATAATCGACAATCGCTTCTGCATCGCCTTTCTCCGGCACAAACTCTGAGAGCGTGTAAGAGATCTTTCCTGCACCCTGAACCACGACGTTGCAGGCGCGCGCACAGCCCATCAAACAGCCAAAGCGCCTGGTCTTTACGCGGCCCTCCGCGGCAGTCTCAATCAGCGCTGCTAGGCGTTCGCCATCGGTGCCGTCAACGCCGACATCGCTGCGTTTGCAGGTGTCACAAATGGTGATCCAGGTGGTCATCAGCGATTTCGGCTCCGCAATGTAAGACGTGCACGGGGTTGAAAAATCTCTCTAGCACCAGCTCACTGGAAGGGGAATGTTAACTTCTTTGGCGCAGGTTGATCTTCGTGGGGGCGCTGCAGGCCAAGTATTTGGCGTGCAACGGCGAGTGTGGTGTTGCAAGTCCTCATTGTCCAAAAACATCAGGCCCTGGGACAGATGTGGTCCGCGCATCTTTTGGGCTACGGGATCAGCACCGAGGTGATCGGCACCGGTTGGTCGGCCATTTGCTGTCTCGCCGCGTCGTCCAAGCATCTTGTCGCGATCGATCTCTACCCCAATCCGTCCGCGGGATTTGCCGTTGCCGATTATGCCGCCTATCGCCTGCCGAAGGTGCCGATCATGTTCATCGCTCCGCAGATGCCCTGGGCTGATCCTGCGCTTCTCCTAAACGCACCCAATATTTGCGCCGTCTTGGGCAGGTACACCCCGCCCGAAGACGCCGCCGCAATGATCGCCCGTCACGCTGCGTCGGCAGAGCTGTGCTGATCGCGCCCATGCGGCGCGTCCCAGTCAAGATCAGGGTTCACCGGAATAATCCGATGCGGATTGATGCTCTCGTGGCTGTAGTGGTAGTGCCGCACGATGTGGTCGAAATTCACTGTCTGAGCGACGCCCGGCCACTGATAGAGCTCGCGCGTGTAGGCCCAAAGCGCTGGATAATCGATCAGACGCTTGCGATTGCATTTGAAGTGCAGGTGATAGACCGGGTCGAAACGCACCAAGGTGGTGAAGAGGCGCCAATCGGCTTCGGTCAGTGTGTCGCCCATCAGATACCGATGCGTCTCGAGGCGCGCCTCTAGCCAGTCGAGCGTGTCGAAGACGCCTTCCACGGCCTCTTCATAGGCGGTTTGGCTAGTTGCAAAGCCAGACATGTAGACGCCGTTGTTCAGGCGGTTGTAGATCCGGTCATTGACCGGTTCGATGGCCTCGCGCATGGCAAGAGGCCAGAAATCAGTGGTGTTACCGGTGATGCCATCGAAGGCGCTGTTGAACATCCGAATGATTTCGGAGCTCTCGTTTGAGACGATGGTATGTTGCGCTTTATCATAGAGGATTGGGACAGTGACCCTGCCGCTCACCTGCGGATCGACATGGGTGTAGACCTCGTGAAGAAATTCCTTGCCGAGCACACTGTCTCCGGTCGCGCCTGACAGAGTATTGTCAAAACTCCACCCGCGAGAGAGCATATCCGTATGCACCACATCGACGCTGATATGATCTCTCAATCCCTTCAGTTCGCGAAAAATCAGGGTGCGATGTGCCCAAGGGCAAGCCAAGGAAACATAGAGGTGATAGCGTCCGGACTCGGCTGAAAAACCCCCGCTACCCGACGGACCGGGAGCCCCGTCAGGGGTGATCCAGTTGCGAAATTTTGCGGTGGACCGGACAAACTTTCCTCCGGTCGACTTTGTATCGTACCAGGTGTCTTGCCAAACGCCGTCGACCAACTGTCCCATGATCTCTTTCTCCTCTTTGGGACGTAAATATGTCCTAAAATGCGGCTTTGCCCAGCGGCGGGAGGAGAGAGTGAGCTTAGCAAAATTGCACAATCGTGTTCCCGATTGGACTGACGCTCCGGCAAGTCGGACCAAGAAACTTACTCGAATTCGCTCTGCCGAACGTGAATAAACTGTGACCTCTCAGCTGTGGAATCGTCCTAAGTTGAAAAATCACTCCTTATCTAGGCGCGGGCAAAGGTCTTGGATGAGCCCAATCTAAGTGAAGCTGCATTTCGGAAAGATGTTGGGTTTCTAGAACGTCCAAGCAATTGATAAAAGTATAGAAAGCAAATCAATGCCGAAACTTTGCGCTTTGATATTGTGAAGTTCTTTAGCGGCAAATTTCGTATGGAAGCGCTTTCCTGCGGCCCAGGACCCGGTTGGCAAGGCAGACAGATGCAAACGGACTTTATACTCAGCCTCGAAAACTTGCCGAAACGAAAACAATTGGATAGTTTAGTGATGATGCGAAACATAATAAGTGCGACCTGATGCTAAAGTCCTTCTACAAACCATACCGTGTAATTGCCGCACTCGCGATTGCCGCTGCCGCCGGGTCCGTGAACGCAGCACCGGTGTCTGTTTCCGATCTTCAAAACCAAACTATTGAGGGTCAAGATTTTGTGTTCATTTTCAATGGCCTTGCGTCATCTGACGGCACAGGGGGTTCGTTGATTTTACGTGCCCAAGGTGACTACGATAATGGCGGCCTCAACACGAACGAATTTCTTGACTGGAATGCTGAAGGCGTTGTCGGCGCGAACGGCGTAGGCAACTTCAATGGGACTAATGGATCAGGAGGGCCGTTCGATATCGCGACAGTGTTCCAGCCGCTTGGGAATATACTATGGCAGCGGACCTACAGTCTGACAGGCTTAGAGTTAGACCAGTTGTTAGCGGACAACATGGTTACGGTTAATGTTGATTTGGATGATGGTGTTGATCTTTTTGATCCTCCCAATTTTGTTGAAATCTCAATTAACTACACTTCTGGAGCCGCCCCAGTGCCTTTACCTGCGGCCTTCCCATTACTCTTAGCCGCGATCTTCGGTCTTGCGGCAGTGCGTACGCGGAAAAGAGCCGCGGCATAAGTCAAACGATCGGCGATCTCGCTTAAGGTTCTGCGGAGTGGAGTGCATCCATTACACCGTGCAACGCCAGCAATACTCAGTCAGTTTCGGTCGATTAATTGGTAAGCTTCATTGATCATGAGTGTGCGTCCGTTGAACCCGACCTAACGGTGGCGTCTGGGGCACGCCACTTAAGTGTACCGGCAGTAGGTCTTTCCGGTTCTTAGTTTTTCCTCAATTCTTGCCGTTAGGTTTTGGAGTGCATGGAAACTTGTGGCTTTTGCCAGCCGACATAGATTTGTGTTGAGGGTACTGACCCAACCGATCTCACGGCTGCAAACGGGTCGAGCGGTTGAGACGTCTGCAGTGTTTTCGTTGCTTTTTTTACGTTGAATGCCCGGTCTGGGTCGGAAAAGACTGATTTTTTTGCTTTGCACAGTCTGCCAAGCCTTGTTCGCGTATTTCAAAAAACCTCTTTGGCTTGGTCAATCGCTTTTGACTTCCGACAGACTCTGACCGCGCAGCAATCAAGCAGTGCGGAAGACTTTAAGAACCAAACAGGCTGCGGCGTCACGATTACGATTGCGCCCGCTTTGGGGCTGTGCAACACCATCCAAGTTAACGACGCCGCAAGGCCGGACCGGAGGCAGGCAGAGCCCGACCCAAACCGGGGGGTAGCACCTGCATCGTTAGACACTTTACCGGGCTGGATCGCGTCCAACAAAGGGGTCTGTCGGTGAAATTGTCTCTGGGTACACTCGCGTTTTTGCTCGTTGCTGGACAGGCTACGGCCCATGTCGGCCATGTGGGAGAAATCGCTGGCCATTCCCATTGGGTGGCCGGTGCCGCCATCGACTTAGCCGGAGCGATTGCTGTCTGGGCCGGCCGGAAAGCAGGGGCCAAACAAGAGGCCAGCAGCGACGACAAGCCAGACCCCAGCGAGGAAAAGGCTGACGCATGATCGCCGAGCGCCCGCCAAAGCTGCCCAAGGCCGAGAAAACCGGTGTAATGGTCTGCGGCCATGGATCCCGCAGCCAATCTGCCGTGGACGAATTTGCCAAAATGGCAGAGCAGCTCCCCGCTTACTTGCCGGCTGATTGGGTTACCGAATACGGCTATTTGGAATTCGCCAATCCGGTTCTGCGCGATGGGTTGAACAGGCTTCGGGATCAGGGGTGTACGCGCATTTTAGCGGTGCCTGGTATGCTTTTTGCGGCGATGCATTCGAAAAACGACATCCCCACAGTGCTATCGACCTATGGCGCGGAACATGGGGTTGATGTGCACTATGGGCGCGAATTGGGGGTTGATCCAAAGATGATCGCCGCCGCGGCTGACCGGATCGCTGAGGCGGAGGCCAGGGCCAACGCAAGCGATGGACCTGTGCCCCGGACAGAGACTTGTCTGGTGGTGATTGGGCGCGGCGCCTCTGACCCCGACGCGAATGGAAACGTGGCTAAGATCGCACGCCTACTTGTGGAAGGCATGGGGTTTGGCTGGGGAGAAATCGGCTATTCTGGGGTGACTTTCCCGCTCGTCGAGCCCTGCCTTCAGCATGTGGTCAAACTGGGCTACCGCCGTGTGATCGTCTTTCCGTACTTTCTGTTCTCTGGCATCTTAATCGACAGGATTTATGGCTTCACCGACCGTGTTGCCGAGGCCAATCCAGAGATCCGTTTTGTTAAAGCGGGCTATCTGGGGGATCATCCCAAAGTGTTGGAGACCTTTGCCGAACGGGTGACCGAGCTTGTGGGAGACGTACCGCCCCCCAACTGCGCGATGTGCAAGTATCGTACTCAGGTTTTGGGTTTTGAGGCCGAGGTCGGCGCGGTGCAGGAGAGCCACCATCACCATGTGGAGGGGCAAGGGGCCAGCGCGCCGGGTTCGAATGTCGCCGAGTGCACGATGTGTACCACGTTTTGTACCGGCGAGTGCCGTCTAGTCGCCGCTCACAACCATACGCATGATCAGTCTCACGATCACGGCCATCACCATCATCATCACGCGCCATACCCCCATGCGGATCATCCTCATGGTCCCGAAAGCGCCCGGCGTCGATCATGATGCGTCCCTACCTGAAGGATCCCGCTGCGATCTATGCCGAAAGCTTTGCTACCGTACGTGCAGAAGCACGGCTGGAGCGGTTCGATCCCGGGATGGAGGCGCTCGCTGTGCGCTTGATCCATGCCTGTGGGATGATCGATGTCGCCGACCGGTTGGCTTACTCACCCGATGCCTGGGGGGCTGGTCGGGCTGCGCTCATATCAGGTGCGCCGGTGCTTTGCGATTGCGAGATGGTTGCGGCAGGAATTCAAAGGGCGCGCCTACCTGCCGCCAATCCTCTGATCGTTACCTTGAACGACACGTCTGTCCCGGAGCGCGCGGGACAACTCGGTACCACGCGCTCGGCCGCAGCGGTTGAACTATGGCGTGCGCATCTTCCCGGCGCTGTTGTGGTGATCGGAAATGCGCCAACCGCACTTTTCCACCTTTTGGAGATGCTCGATGGGGGCGCGTCGAAACCGGCATTGATCTTGGGCTTTCCGGTGGGTTTTGTCGGGGCCGCTGAAAGCAAAGCTGAACTCGCCACGCGGCCTCGGGGCTGTGATTTTGTGACCATTCGTGGGCGCCGGGGTGGATCTGCTATGGCGAGCGCTGCGCTCAATGCTTTGGCCTCTGGTCTGCCCGGTGAAGTCACTGCGCCATGAGTGTGGGCTGGCTTCATATCATCGGGATGGGCGCAGACGGTATTGCGAGCTTGATGCCTGCGTCACGCGCGGCCCTGGAAAGTGCTGAGATCATCGTCGCGTCAGAGCGGTTGCATGGCCTGACCGGTGCCTTGGATGTGGAACGCCTGACCTGGCCCAGCCCATTCGATATGATGGTCGACCAGATCCTGGCGCTCCGCGGTCGGCGCGTCGCGGTGTTGGTCACGGGCGATCCCTTGTGGTTCTCGGTCGGGGCCCGTCTGGGACGCGAGATTGATGCCGCCGAGATTGTTTATCACCCTCAGCTGTCTGCGTTTCAGCTTGCCGCGGCGCGCCTGGGGTGGTCGCTGGCGGATGTTGAAACCATCACCGCCCATGGGCGCCCACCAGAGCAGATTTTGCCCTTCGTGGCGCCCTCGGCCAGAATGTTGGTTTTTACCGCTGGGCCAGAGACGCCAGGCCAGGTCGCCCAGCTTTTGACGGCGCGAGGTTATGGCGAAAGCCGCATGGTGGTGTTTTCCGATCTCGGAGCCGAAATCGAGTCGCGGGCGGAGGGTCGGGCGGCCACTTGGGCTGCAGAGGTTGGGGCTCTGAACACGCTCGCCGTGGAATGCATTGCCGCACCGGAGGCTCAGATCCTCGCGCGTGTGCCGGGGTTGCCCGATGAAGTTTTCACCCATGATGGCAAAATGACCAAGTCCGAGACCCGCGCGGTCACGCTCGCCAAGTTGATGCCACAGCGCGGGGCGCTGCTGTGGGACATCGGCTGTGGAGCAGGATCGGTGGCCATCGAGTGGATGCGCGCGGCCCCCGATGCGCGCGCGATTGGGATTGAGCCTCGCGCTGATCGGCGAGCCATGGCGGCCGCAAACGCGTTGTCCCTTGGGGTTCCGAAACTGGAATTGGTTGAGGGCAATGCGCCGGAGGCTCTTGAAGGTCTGCCATTGCCAGATGCAATCTTCATCGGCGGCGGGGTGACGCCGCGTGTCTTTGAGGCCGCTTGGGAGGCGCTAAGTCCCCACGGTCGTTTGGTGGCGAATGCCGTTACTTTGGAAAGCGACGCAGTCTTAAACGCAATGCACCGCCAATTCGGCGGCAGCTTGACTCGGATCTCGATCAGCCGCGCCAAACCGGTGGGCCCGTATCACGGTTGGCACTCGCTGATGCCTGTCACTCAGCTTTCCTTCATCAAACGGTGACCCCGTGGCACGCGTGAGGGCTCTAGGAACACTCTATGGGGTCGGTCTTGGACCGGGTGATCCAGGACTGATCACCCGGCGTGCGGCCGGATTGATCGAAAGTGCCGCTGTTATCGCTTACCCCGCGCTTGAAGGCGAACCCAGCTTTGCTCGTTCAATAGCCGCCGATCTCATTCCAGAAAGCGCACGTGAGATCCGCTTGGATGTGCCGATGACGCGCGAGCGTGCACCGGCGCAAGCGGCCTATGACAGTGGTGCCGTGGAAATTGCCACAAGCCTTGTGGCCGGGCAGGACGTGGTCGCGCTTTGCGAAGGCGATCCGCTTTTTTATGGCTCGTTTATGTATCTCCAGTCGCGGCTTCTGAAACGCTTCCCAGTTGAGGTCATCCCCGGTGTTTGTTCGATGACCGCTTGCGCTGCCTTGGCGCAATTTCCCCTCGCTGCGCGAGAGGGTGTTGTCACGGTCCTGCCCGCCACCCTGTCGGACGATGATCTGCTGCTGCGTTTTAAAGGGGCGGCGACCTTGGTGATCATGAAACTCGGACGCCATTTGCCGCGCGTGCGCGCTTTGTTGAGTCGCCTAGGATTGGCCGAAAGCGCGTTTTACGTTGCTCGTGCAGGCATGCGTGATGCGGCCTGTCTGCCGCTCGTTCAGGCCCCTGAGCGCGCGCCCTACTTTTCTATGCTTCTGGTGCGGGTCGAGGGCGATCCATGGCTCTGACCCCTGCGGTAATTTGTGTGAGTGCGTCCGGGGCCGAAACCGCCAGGCGCATCGCGGACCTGTTTGAAGCGCCCCTGCATGGTCGGGAGGGACGGGTAAAAAGCGCAGATGTGCTCTTTCCAAATGTCCTCGACCATGCCCGAGATCTCTTTGCGGCAGGCACACCGCTCATCGGGGTCTGCGCAGCGGGTATTCTCATTCGGGCGGTGGCGCCGCTTTTGGCAGATAAGCGTTTGGAGCCCCCGGTCCTTGCGGTCTCGGAGGATGGGCAGTCCGTGGTCCCGCTTTTGGGCGGCCATCGGGGCGCCAACGTGCTGGCGCGCCAAATTGCCGATGCGTTGGTGACCACGCCTGCGATCACCACTGCGGGCGATCGCGCCTTGGGTGTAGCACTGGATGTCCCACCAACGGGCTATCGTTTGGCCAATCCCGAGGATGCAAAAGCCGCCATGGCCGCACTGCTCAGCGGCGCGGGGCTGCGCCAAGAAGGCGAAAGGATATTCGGGATCCCAGATCGGAACGGGGCTGAGAGCGTCACCCTTAAGGTCACTTCGCACCCCGCGACAGGCGGACCGGTTCAGCTTGTTTATCATCCGCAGCGCTACACTCTAGGCGTCGGCAGTGCCCGCGGTGCCTCGCCAGAGGGGCTTCAAGCCTTGGCGGAGAGCATGCTGGCGAAAGCCGGTATCGCTCCGGGCGCGCTGGCTGCGATTGGGAGCGTGGATATCAAAGCGGATGAGCCGGCAGTGCTGAATCTGGCGGCCGCATTCGATTTGCCGCTGAGAGTGTTCTCACCGCAAGAACTCGAAGCAGAGACGCCACGCTTGGCGAACCCTTCAGAGACTGTTTTTGCGGAAGTCGGTTGCCATGGCGTGGCTGAAGGCTCCGCTTTGGCCCTTGCAGGCCCAGAAGGTCATTTGGTCGTCGAAAAACAAAAAACGCATGAGGCCACGTGCGCTTTGGCGGTTGCGCCAGCCCCCTTCGTTGAGGCTTTGCCTGGGCATCCCCGCGGTCATCTTGCTTTGGTCGGGATTGGCCCAGGAAAGGCGGCGTGGCGCACGCCGGAGGTGAGCAAACTCATTGCCGATGCAGATGATCTGGTGGGCTATGGGCTCTACCTTGATCTGCTGGGTCCCTTAGGCGTTGGGAAGCGGCGCCACGACTTTCCCTTGGGGGGAGAGGAGGCGCGCTGCCGCTTTGCGCTTGAGGAAGCTTCAAAAGGGCGCCGCGTTGCGCTGGTTTGTTCTGGCGATGCAGGGATCTATGCTATGGGAGCGTTGATCTTTGAGCTCCTGGACAGAGGCGCCGTCTCTGAGGCATCAAAACGGGTCGAGGTTGTCTCTGCGCCCGGTGTGTCGGCGTTGCAGGCGGCTGCGGCGAAAGCGGGCGCCCCTTTAGGGCATGATTTCTGTGCGATCTCACTCAGCGATCTGCTCACACCCCGCGACGATATTGTGCGCCGTATTCACGCGGCCGCGGAAGGGGATTTTGTCATCGCCTTTTACAATCCCGTCTCGAAAACCCGCCGAACGCTTCTCTCGGAGGCACGGAATATTTTGCTGGATCACAGACCAGTGGACTGCCCGGTCTTGTTGGCGAGCTCTCTTGGCCGAGAGGCTGAAGCGCTTCACTACCGTCGGCTTTGCGATCTGACAGTTGACGAGGTCGATATGTTGACCGTTGTGATCGTCGGCAGTTCGCAGTCGCGGTTGTTTGCACGCGGAGAAGGACCTGCGTTTTACACCCCGCGCGGCTACGCCAAAAAGCAAGAGGTGCAACTTTGAGGGACGCTTACCAAGCGGACTGCGCCTTGCGGCGCAGACGTCATTTTGCTGCCGCGGGAGGTTTGCGGAGCTTGTCTTGGCGACGAAAGCGTGGGGGATGCGGCAGAATATGACTGTCTATTTTATTGGCGCAGGTCCTGGCGATCCTGAGCTTTTGACATTGAAAGCAGCACGACTGATCGCGGCCTGTCCGGTCTGTTTATTCGCTGGCTCTTTGGTGCCAAAAGAGGTCGTTGCAGGGGCCCCAGAAGGGGCATTGGTCCGCGACACAGCGCCGATGACCCTAGAAGAGACACATGCATTGATCCTGGCAGCCGCAGGACGCGGGGAAGATGTCGCCCGCGTCCATTCCGGTGATCCATCGCTTTACGGGGCGATTGCAGAACAGATCAGATTGCTGCGCCGCGATGATATCGCCTATCAAATCATTCCTGGAGTGCCCGCCTACACGGCGGCTGCTGCCGCCCTTGGGCAAGAATTGACCATTCCGGAAGTGGCGCAATCCATCGTTCTGACGCGCATGTCGATGAAATCGACCGCCATGCCTTCGGGCGAAACACTTGAACAGTTTGCCAAAACCAAAACCACCTTGGCGATTCATCTTGGCATACGCGCCTTGCGTGAGATTTCGCGCGTACTGACCCCCCATTACGGTGCAGGATGTCCCGTGGCTGTGGTTTATCGTGCAAGCTGGCCAGATCAACTTGTGCTGCGTGGTAGCATCGCCGACATCCATGAAAAGGTACGTGTGGCGAAGATCACCCGCACAGCACTTATCTTGGTGGGACCCGCGCTTGGAGAGACCACAGCTTTTCCTGACAGCGCGCTTTACGATGCCGCGCGGCCCCATCTGCTGAGGCCGCAACGGCGGGCTTAGCGCTTCAGGCTTTTTCGGGCTCTGCCGGTGTTTTTCCCTGGCCAATTGCATCCATGCTTCGCTGCAGAGCGAAACGGTCGAGACGATCAAGCGGTAAGCTGACAAAAATCGAGATTCGATTGCGCAGCATCCGGTAAGCCTCGGCGAAGGCTAAACCGATCTCTGCTTCGCTGCCCTCGACGGCAGCAGGATCGGGAATGCCCCAATGCGCGGTCATTGGCTGACCGGGCCATATTGGGCAGACCTCACCGGCAGCGTTGTCACAGACCGTGACCACAAAATCCATCTGCGGTGCATCGGGCTCGGCAAATTCGCCCCAGTCTTTCGACCGAGCAAAGCCAGTGTCGTGGTTCAACCCTTTCAGCAATGAGATTGCGTAGGGGTTGGGCTCTGGCTTTGGATCTGATCCGGCGGAAAACGCTTTGAAGCGTCCGGGCGCTTCGCGTTCGACAATGGCCTCTGCCATGATCGAGCGCGCAGAATTGCCGGTGCATAGAAACAAGATATTGAAGGGGCGATGCGACATGTCCTCTTCCTCAGCTTGCGATCGCGACGGCATCGATCGCGGGTTGGCAAAGCTCGGGGCGACCACCACAGCAGTCTTGGAGCAGGAAACTGATCAGCGCTTTCAACCCCTTGGCGTTGGCGGTGTAGATCACATCCCGCCCATCTCGGCGGCGGCACACTAGCCCTGCGTTGAGCAGGATCGTGAGATTTGCCGAGAGCGTATTGGGACGCAACTCTAGATCTCGGCTGAGTTCCCCAGGTCTTGCGCCCGCCGGTTCGGCGGCGACAAGATAGCGAAGAATGTCCAACCGGGTGGCTTGGCTGAGGGCGGAAAATGCGGCGATTGCTTGATCAGATTCCATAATTCATGAATACATGAATTTATGAATTATGCAAAGAAACCTTTGCCCTATTGAAGGTCAGAGAAAGCCGACTGAAGCCGCGCGATAGCCTCTACAATATGCGCCCGTGGCATCCCGATATTAAATCGCAGCCAGGTTTCGGATTGCGTTCCAAAAGACTCGCCCGGACTGGCCGCGATCCGGGCCTGTTCTCGCACTCTGCGCGTCAACTCTGCCCTGTCCATGCCAGTATCGGTGAAATCCACCCAAGACAAATAGGTTGCCTCTAAGGGCATGGACCGCACGCCTGGGATCGCATTGAGCCCATCGTCAAACAGCTGCCGGTTTCCGTCAAGATAGTCCATCAACCCATCGACCCATTCCGCGCATTCGGGGCTATAGGCGGCTTCGGCGACCAACAGGCTCAACGCCCCCGGTTTTGTCGCTAAGCCAATGCGCCGTTGGTCGAACCGGCGCCTTAAGGCCTCATCTGGGATGATCGCTTGGGCGATGTGAGCGCCCGCAATGTTGAAGGTTTTGGTCGTTGCGGTCAGCATGATCAGCCGGTCCAGCACATCCGGCGCGGCCAGTGGCAGCGGCGTATGTGTTTGGCCTGAATAAACGAGGTCGTGATGAATTTCATCGGAAAGAATGATCAAGTTATGACGGGCGGCGAAGGCGGCAAGGGCGCGCAATTCATCTGGTCGCCACACCTGTCCGCCTGGATTGTGCGGTGAGCACAAGATCAAAAGGCGCGTATGAGCAGGGATGAGATGATTATAAGCCTCAAAATCCATCACATGTCGACCGTCTTCGATCCGCATCGGGCAGTCGATCACGTCGCGCTCAGACGCGAGGATTACCCGTCGAAACGCGTGATAAACTGGCGTGAAGATCACCACACCATCGCCGGGCTCGCTGAAGGCATCGATGGCAAGCGCGATGGCATTGACCATTCCATTGGCTGATAGCACATGTTTTGGATCGATCGTCCAACCATGGCGCTGCTGCATCCACCACGCCGTGGCCTCTCGCAAAGCTTGGTCGCTATGGGCGTAGCCATAGACGCCACTCGCCGCATAGTCTGCGAGAGCTTTGCGGATCGTTTCCGGTGCACGAAAATCCTTGTCTGCCACCCACATCGACAGACCATCGTCGGGTGAGACCCCAAACAGCGCCTCCATCCCGTCCCATTTGCTGCTGTTGGTCCCGCGCCGGTCGACAATTTCATCGAAACGAGGATCGTGGCCGGTGTCGCTTGTCATGGAACGCTCCTGATTAGCCCTGTCAGAGGCTATCTGACCAGAGGCTGGCTGCAAGCCCGATTGCGCAAGCGGCGCGGCTCGCCTAGATGGGGGGAATGACTGTGCGACCGATCCTCATCCATCCCGATCCTCGGCTTAAGAAGATCTCTGAGCCGGTGGCCGATATCTCTGACGAATTGCGCGCATTGGCCGATGATATGTTGTCAACAATGTATGACGCGCCAGGCATTGGGCTCGCGGCGCCACAGGTCGGCGTGAACACACGGCTCTTCGTGATGGATTGTATCAAAGAGGAAGGGGCCGCACCGCAGCCGATGGCACTTTTCAATCCCGAAATTATCGCCAGCTCGGACGAAACCAATGTCTATGAAGAAGGATGCTTGTCGATCCCTGAGGTTTTCGCCGATGTGACACGTCCGAAACAGGTGGAAGTGCGCTGGATCGATCGGGATGGTCACGAACAAACCCAGGAATTCGATGATCTCTGGGCCACATGTGCGCAGCATGAGATTGACCATCTCGATGGCAAGCTTTTCATCGACTATCTTTCACCTTTGAAGCGGCAATTGATCACACGGAAAATGACCAAACTGAAACGTGACAAGGCTCGCGGCGCCGCTTGACGATACGTCCCTTTATTCCTTGGCCGGACCGGCGGCTCAAAACCGTCTGCGCGCCGGTGGCAGAGGTGACTGACGAGATCCGCGCGATCTGGAGGGATATGATCGACACAATGCGGACGATGCCGGGCGGTGTTGGGCTCGCTGCGCCGCAAATCGGGGTGATGGTACGCCTTGCGGTGGTCGATGCGTCTGAAGGGCGCGAGGTACCGATCCGTTTGGCGAACCCTGAGCTGATCTCGGCGTCAGAGGCCTTAAATCATCACGAAGAAGCCTCGCCAAATCTTCCCGGTCTTTCGGCCACCGTTGCGCGACCGGCGCAAGTGACGCTGCGATATGTCGATGAGACTGGGCATGAAACCGAACGACAGTTCGATGGTCTGTGGGCCACAAGTGTGCAGCATCAACTCGACCATCTTGATGGGCGGATCTATCTCGACCGGCTCAGCCGCACGCGGCGTCAGATGCTCTTGAAACGCTACCAAAAGCTGCGAAAGGGCTGAGCCTGGGCTGGACCGCAGCGCATCAGCGCTGCGCGGCCCAACGGGAACGCCCCGCCAGGGGCAGTGACGGGCGGGAGCGCCCCTTGTGAGAGGTGATAAGTAAGGCACCATGCGGATCGTTTTTATGGGAACGCCAGATTTCTCGGTGCCGGTTTTAGATGCGCTGGTCACAGCAGGTCATGAGGTTGCCGCGGTCTATTGTCAGCCTCCCCGACCCGCAGGACGGGGCAAGAAACCCCGGCCCAGCCCGGTGCAAACGCGCGCCGAGGCACTTTCCTTGCCGGTTCGCCATCCGCTGTCCCTTCGAGACCCTGCGGCTCAGGCGGAATTTGTTGAGCTTTCGGCCGATATCGCCGTTGTGGTCGCCTATGGGCTGATTTTGCCCCAAGCGGTGCTTGATGCGCCTGAGCGGGGCTGTCTCAATATCCATGCCTCGCTGCTGCCGCGCTGGCGTGGGGCCGCGCCGATCCAACGGGCGATTATGGCGGGCGATACCGAGACCGGGATTTGTATCATGCAGATGGACGCAGGGCTTGACACAGGCCAAGTCCTTCTTCGCCGTGCCATCCCAATCGGGTCCTCCGAGACTGCAGCAGAGCTTCATGACCGTCTTTCAGCATTGGGCGCAGAGATGATCGCGCAGGCACTGCCACAACTCGATCTTCTCCCCCCAGATCCCCAGCCGGAAGAAGGTGTCCTCTATGCGCAGAAAATCGACAAATCTGAGGCGCGGGTAGATTGGATGCGCCCCGCGGTTGAGATCGACCGCCTTATCCGGGGCCTGTCACCGTTCCCAGGGGCTTGGTGCGAAGCCGCCGGTCAGCGGATAAAACTGCTTGGCGCAACGCTCAGCGAGGGCACTGGGTCGCCCGGCGCTCATCTCGGCGGACTACGTATCGCCTGTGGCACTGGCGCGGTGCAAATCACCCGAGCACAACGCCAGGGCGGCAAACCGGTTGACGCAGAGAGCTTTCTTCGGGGCTTTAAAATGCCCGAAAAGCTTGACTAAGACCAAATCCGATTGGGGTTTACGCCGCCTTGTATGGGGCCATGCCAGCCCGCGCTAAAGCATCGGCGCGTTCGTTCTCAGGGTGGCCCGCATGGCCCTTGACCCACTCCCAACGGACCTCATGGCGCGCTTGGGCCGAATCTAGGCGTCGCCAAAGATCATCGTTTTTGACCGGCTTCTTCGCCGCGGTTTTCCACCCATTGCGTTTCCAACCGGCCAGCCATTTGGTGATCCCATCTTTGACATAGGCGCTGTCAGTGATCAGCGTCAGTCTCGCGGGGCGCTCCAGGGCTTCCAGTGCGGAAATGGCTGCCAGCAGTTCCATACGGTTGTTCGTGGTAGCGGCCTCACCACCAAAAAGTTCGCGTTCGCGCAGCACGGTGTCTCCGTCGCGGGCGATGAGGAGCGCTCCCCAGCCGCCCGGGCCAGGATTGCCGGAACAGGCCCCATCGGTATAGGCAAAGAGTTCAGCCATCGCGCCAGGGGGCCCTCACCTTAAAACAGGATGCCAAGCGTCAAGCAGGCGACGACCAACAGCGTCAAGAGGTTGCGCAATTGCATCCACCAAGGCGGCGCAAGGCCCAGCCGCCAAAACCAATAATCAAGCGCAAGCAGTCCAAGGTAACCGGTGATCAAAAACCATGCCGCGCGGTCCGCGCCACCCCCAGTGAAGAAAAACGCCCATAGCGCAGGTAGGACACTCAATCCATAGCCCAGTGTCGCAGTGCGTCCGGTGGCTTTTGTCGCAAACCCCCAGAGAACACCGGACATAAACGCCAGAATGATCGCCCCGTAGAACAGCTGAATATACTGGCCTACAAAGCGAGGGCCGAGCCAGGTTTGCCCAAACAGGAACAAGGCTGGCACGATTTCGGTCAACGCCCCCCAGCCAAAAGGGATGACCCCAAGAAGACCGAGGATCAACGCAGAGTGGGGCACTTCGGTAGACGGGTCCGTACGGGTGTCTTTCATCGTGCGGTCAGGCTCTTTCAACCGCGAGCCGCGCTGCAAGACCGCCAAACACAGCCGCGATGCCACGGTTCATCCAGCGCAGTGCCGATTGGCTTGAAAAAAGCCGTTCGCGAAGTTCCGCAGCAAAAAAGCCATAGCCCAGAAACACCACAAAGGTCATCGCCATGAAGACCGCCCCCAGCAAGATCATCTCGAGGCTCGCCGTCGTCGGATCGCCTGATAAAAAAGGCGGCAGCAGGGCTAGAAAGAAGATCGAAAGCTTCGGATTGAGAATATTTATCAGGGCACCGCGGCGTGCGACGATCCAATACCGTTCTTGCCGGCGGTCGGGCCGTAGTGAAAGCGCGCCATCTTCCCGCAACGCGCTCCATCCTAGATAAAGCAGATAGGCCACGCCCGCGAATTTCACGATCTGGAAAAGCAACGCGCTGGTATGGAGCAAAGCCGCAACCCCAAGGATCGCCGCCAAGAGATGTGGCAAGATCCCCACTGTGCAGCCAAAAGCAGCGGCGGTGGCTGCTTTGCGGCCCTGGCCGAGCGCTATGGCCAGAGTGTAGACCACCCCTGTGCCTGGGGCGAGAACCACCACCAATGCGGTGATGAGAAATTGAAGCGACATGTCGCGTCCTCTCTTACGGCTCAGGCTGGCTGACGCAAAACGCGCGGCACTTTAAACTCGACATCTTCCTTCGCGGTTTCGATCAATTCAACTGTCACGGCGAAACGATCTCGAAACCCGTCGATCACTTCATCGATCAAAACCTCGGGCGCTGAGGCCCCTGCAGTCACGCCGATGATCCGAGCGCCCTCAAGCGCGCGCCAATCGATATCGGTGGCGCGTTGGACCAATTGAGCGTACGCGCAGCCAGCCTTCCGCCCGACATCCACCAAGCGCTTGGAGTTTGAGGAGTTGGGTGCCCCAACCACCAACAATGCATCCGCGCCAGGAGCCAGAGCTTTCACGGCTTCTTGGCGGTTCGTGGTGGCGTAGCAGATATCTTCCTTGTGGGGGCCGACAATGCCTGGGAAACGGGATTGCAACGCGGCCACGATCTCAATGGTGTCATCGACCGAAAGCGTTGTTTGTGTGACAAACGCCAATTTGCTGGGGTCGCGCGGGGCAACATTGCTCACGTCCTCGACCGTTTCCACCAAAAGCACTTCGCCTTGTGGCAATTGTCCCATCGTGCCAACGGTCTCTGGATGGCCCGCATGACCGATCATGATGATCTGCAAACCTCGATCGTGGTGGCGCCCGGCCTCGATATGAACTTTCGAGACCAACGGGCAGGTCGCATCAACATAAAGCATTTCGCGCTTCGCCGCCTCTGCAGGCACGGCTTTGGGCACGCCGTGGGCAGAAAAAATCACCGGTCGATCGCCTGGGCATTCGTCCAATTCTTCGACAAAGACCGCACCTTTTGCACGCAAGCCATCAACCACATAGCGATTATGGACGATCTCGTGGCGGACGTAGACCGGTGCCCCCCATTTTTCCAAAGCCATCTCCACGATTTTGATGGCCCTGTCCACGCCGGCACAGAACCCACGCGGCGCGGCGAGACGGATTGTCAACGGGGGTTTTGCGGTCTGAGACATCGGCGCGGTTTCCTCTCGCGCACAACCTAAGACGTCGTCCGGCTCTGGTCCAGCCAAAGCGATAAACCCGCCTGTCGATAGGCAGGCAAAGAGCAATAGGCCGGTTTCGGTGGCGTTGGTGCCCTTGCTTCCCTCGACGAGGACACGGGGCGCATGCTCCGCCCGCGCCTCGGAGAGGTCAAAAGCAACTTAAGTCTCGGATTCAACCATTTCTTCAGGGGCCATCCGACGGTCAAACTGGCCTTCGCTCATTTCGCGAGGTGGGCGGCCAATGACATCTTTCAGCTCATCAAGCTCGATAAAGTTGTCAGCCTGACGACGCAGTTCGTCTGAGATCATTGGGGGTTGCGACCGGATCGTGGACACCACCGAAACGCGCACGCCTTTGCGTTGCAGGCTTGCGATCAGCGGTCTGAAATCACCGTCTCCGGAAAACAACACGACATGATCGATGAAAGGCGCTAGCTCCATGGCATCGACTGTCAATTCGATGTCCATGTTGCCTTTCACCTTCCGGCGGCCTTGGCTGTCAATGTATTCTTTCGCCGGTTTTGTGACCATGGTGAAGCCGTTGTAGTGTAGCCAGTCCACCAAAGGTCGTATGGGCGAATACTCGTCGTTTTCTAGAAGAGCGGTGTAGTAGAATGCGCGCAGGAGTTTTCCTCGGCGCATGAATTCCTGTCGAAGCAGCTTGTAGTCGATGTCGAATGACAACGCCTTCGCCGCGGCATAGAGGTTGGAGCCATCAATGAACAGCGCCAAACGCTCATCACGGTAGAACATAAAAGATCCTTTCATTAATCGCGTTGGCTGACCCTATTGATTTGCTGGTGGGCATAGACCATCGCAGGGTGACACACCGGAAAATTCGATGGGCCACAAGAGTACAATGACAGTTTTACGAAGCCGATGCTAGTTTCATTTGGATCCAACCTTAAGTCCAGCGCAGGGGCGCCCGAAGCGACCATTCTTGCCGCTGTTGAGGCTTTGCGGGCCAAAGGGCTGAAATTCGAATCTTTGAGCCCTTTGTTCGAGACGCCGGCCTATCCGCCGGGATCAGGTCCCAATTTTATTAACGCAGCCGCAAAAGTTTTCTTCGAAGGCACGGCCAAGGAGTTGCTCAAAATCCTCCAAGAGGTGGAGCGTGACTTCGGTCGTGATCGCCAAAAAAGATGGGATTCTCGCACATTGGACTTAGACCTTTTGGCTTACGGAAGCTCGGTTCTGCCAAGCCGCGAAATCTACATGCAATGGCGTGATTTACCGCAGGATCGGCTTACTGAGGAGGCGCCCGGGGAATTGATCCTACCGCACCCACGCATGCAGGAACGCGCCTTCGTTTTGGTTCCTTTGGCGCATGTCGATCCCGATTGGCGTCACCCGGTTCTTGGACTGACGGTGACAGAAATGCGCGACCAGCTGCCAAAACCAGAGATCGAAGAGATTTCCCAGATCGAATGACCATCAATCACGCGTCGATCGCCCCCGAAAGGCGTGCCGCTTCTGACAATTCTGGCGTCTCTGACGGACCAATCATCACCAGGGCTTGCCCATTTGCGCGCCACGTGATCGCGGTCAGATCATCGAAAGATCGACTTTGCGCAACAGTGTCCTCTGCGCCGGGACGCGGGGTGACGCACAGAGCAAACATGCGGTCTTCTGCATCGATATAAACGAGTTGCGCCACCGGGGCACCATTGGCAACCAGCAGGCGGGCGCCTTCAAACTCCAGTCCCGCGGGCGAGAGGTCTGGCACTTCCAAACCGCCGACACGTTCCCCAAGCCAGGCGCGAATATGATCAATGTCGGAAGCCGGCACTTCGACCCGATGCCGAACCTCATTGGCATAGACGCGATGGTAGTCAGCGACTTGAGCGATCCAGCCAGGCGCAGTTTCAATGGTTTTGGGGGGCAACCAAATCCAGGCGGCGCCGGCACCAACCGCTGCGGCAAACAGAAAGCTTGCGGCTTGGCGCAGAAAACTGGGACGCCTCGGTGCCCTTTGAGCCTGAAACTGAGCGATATTTGTTGTCCCGGCGGGGTCCTGACGTTCTATCCCCGCCGGCTTGCGGTTTGCTTGCTCGATGGCAGCGACAATGGAATCTGGGACCGGTTCTTTCAACTCGTCTGCGAATAGGGTCGCCACAAGCGCGTCGCCCTCCTGAAACGCGCTTAATCGATCAGCAAAGCGCGGGTCTTGTTCGATTAAGCGGGCGGCGTCCGGTTCCAATTCACCGTCCAGATAGGCGCTCAACTGCGCGTCGAAGTCTTGATCAGCCGTCATGACCTCTCTCCCTTGCCGTCATGTCCGATGGCTTGGGCGATCATCCCGCGGGCACGGCTCATCCGGCTCATGACAGTGCCAATGGGAATATTGAGAATGTCAGCAGTTTCGCGATAGCTGTACCCTTCAACTGTGACGAGCAGCAAAACCGACGACAAGCCGTCTGGCAAGCCCAGGATCTGATCGGTTAATTGACGAGCGCCAAGTGCGTCTGCCGCATCGGCAACAGTGCGCAACTCATCGGTTTCTTGCGAGTCGACCAGACCGCTGCCCGTCCTAACAGTTCGGCGCCGTTGTTCATCGATCCAGATATTGCGCATCGTGGAAAACATCCAGCTGTCCAACTGCTCTTGGCGCCGTAGCATCGCCGCACGCTCAATCGCGCGCAAACAGGCCTCTTGAACGAGGTCATCTGCATCGGCACCATGTGCCGTCAATGTGCGGGCAAACCGCCGCAAACGCGGCAATCTTTGAATGAGCAACGGCTTAAGCTGCTGGACGTCCATTTCTGGCCGCGGCTCCTAAGAGCTTCGAAGTTTCACGGCGTCTTGGCCAATGTCGTCATAACCGGTGCCTTTGCGGCTGGTGAGATACAGGTGACCCACGCTGTCGTTTTGGGGAATAGCAGGTTTGGGTCACCTGTACTTTACTCATAAGACTTGAAACTCGTACTGTCTTTAGGCGCGGCGTGGTCTTTTAAGCCAGCCGAGCCCGCCTAAAGCTGCAAACATGAGCGGCAAAGCTGCAGGAAGCGGCACAGGTGCGGCCTGATCAGCGAAGTAGAAGTTTTGAGCTGTGAAGTGAGGCAGATCCAAAAGATTGCTATTTGCCTCGCCAAAGAAGCTGGTCTGGGCCACCCCATCCGACAGATTCAGATCGAAATCACCCGGCACACCCGTCAAATTGGAAGACTGAATGGTAAAGAGACGCGTCAACGATCCGTTGGGATCATTGAGATTGTCTGTTGCGAACAATCGATTCACGCCCAAGCCTTCATTCCAGTAGAGAAAAAAACCGGCACGGTCACCCATTGTGTTCGCCGAGATTGCCTCCAGCGCGGTGCGCGCGTTCCAGCTTGCATCCCAATTGGACGGGAAACCGTCGGGGTCATTGTTGTCGCGGTTTTGGATCACTACGACATTCACATCCGATCCGATGGCTTTCGGGTCGTCGGCGCCAACGTTCGATTGTCCTGCGTCTCCAAACGTATCGTTCTGAAAGACCAGGGGCGCGGTCACGCCGAAAAAGCCAGCATCGATGTCAAACACATCTCCGCCGTCGCCGGAGGTGAAGCCGCCGAACCCTCCTGTTGGCGGGATAGAAATCGATCCGGCAATAGCCGGCAGGGCAGCAACCGTCAGCGCGGCTGCCGTCAAAAGTGTCTTGGTCATGGTGTCCTCTCTGTCATGCGGTGGGCATTTGGGCCCGTGGCGCTGCTGCAATGCGCTGCGTAAAAGGAAGACGGATGGGCCGGCGCATTTATTCCCAAGGCGACAGATTTTTTTTCCTCGACGGAATTCTGGCGCGCTGCTTGCAAATTGGGGGATAATCGCCTAGCAGGTGCGATCTGCTAGCAGATTGAGGATGTCGAATCATGGCTCGGGTCACAGTTGAAGATTGCGTCGATAAAGTGCCAAACCGGTTCGAGTTGGTGATGCTCGCCGCCCATCGCGCGCGCGAAATCGCCTCTGGCGCGGGGATTACGATTGAGCGAGACAACGATAAAAACCCGGTCGTCTCTCTGCGCGAGATCGCCGAAGAAACCCAATCGGCAGAACATCTGCGCGAGCGCATGATTGAAAGCATGCAGACCCAGATCGAGGTCGATGAGCCCGAAGACGATGCAATGTCTCTGCTCATGGGTGTTGAGGCAGACAAGCCTGCTGAAGACGACATGTCCGAGGAAAAACTGCTCCGTGCGTTGATGGAAGCGCAGGGACCAAGCTAACCGGCGCCCTTGGAGCGTGCGGTGGAAGATCTGATTGGCTCAGAAGACCTAATAAGCCGGGTTAAGCTCTACAACCCTCGCTCCGACAGCGTGCAGCTTGCTGCCGCTTATGCCTACGCCAAAGAGGCGCATGAGGAGCAGCTTCGACGCTCCGGCGAACCTTACATCGTGCATCCTGTAGCGGTGGCGGCATTGTTGGCGGAACAAAGGCTCGATGACGCCACGATCATCACGGCGCTGTTGCACGACACTTTAGAGGACACCTCAGCAACCTACAGCGATATCTCGGAGCATTTCGGCGCTGAGATCGCAGAGCTTGTCGAGGGCGTCACCAAACTCACCAATCTGCAGCTAACCTCGACCGAGACCAAGCAGGCAGAAAACTTCCGCAAACTCTTCGTGGCCATGAGCCGCGATCTCAGGGTGATCTTGGTGAAGCTGTTCGACCGGCTCCACAATATGCGCACCATCAGATCGTTGCCGAGCGAGAAGCAGGCCAAAAAAGCGCGTGAGACCATGGATATCTATGCGCCATTGGCCGGTCGTATGGGGATGCAATGGATGCGCGATGAGTTGGAGGACCTGTCCTTTCAGGTTCTCAACCCCAAAGCACGCGAGTCCATTATGCGCCGTTTCGTCAAGCTTCAGGGTGATGCAGGCGATGTGGTCGGTCGCATCAAAGAAGATATCGAGCGCGAGATGGCTTCCGAGCAGATCGCGAGCGAAGTGATCGGTCGTGCCAAGCGGCCCTACTCTATCTGGCGGAAGATGGAGAAGAAGGACCAAAGCTTTTCCCGCCTGTCCGATATTTATGGGTTTCGCGTGATTACCGAGACACCGATGGATTGCTACAAAGCCCTCGGTGCCATTCACCGCCGGTGGCGCGCGGTGCCCACCCGGTTCAAAGACTATATCAGCCAGCCAAAGCAAAACGGCTATCGCAGTCTCCATACCACTGTGTTGGGTCGTGACGGGAAACGGGTCGAGGCGCAGATCAGAACCCGTGAGATGCATGAAGTGGCAGAGGCAGGCGTTGCAGCCCATTGGGCCTATCGCGACGGGGAGCGCGCAGAAAACCCTTTCGCGGTTGATCCCGCCACCTGGATCGCGGGGCTCACAGAGCACTTTGAAGCCGATGCCGACGATGACGAGTTCTTCGAGGCGGTGAAGCTGGAAATGTACTCAGACAAGGTCTTTTGCTTCACACCGAAGGGTGATGTGGTCAAGCTCCCGCGAGGTGCGACGCCTTTGGACTTTGCCTTCGCGATCCACACTCGGATCGGTCACGCGTGTGCGGGGGCCAAGGTGGATGGCTGGCGCGTTCCGTTATGGACCCAGCTTCGAAACGGGCAGTCGGTTGAAATTCTGACCGCAGAGGCGCAAACTCCGCAGGCAAGCTGGATCGACATCGCTGTCACAGGCAAAGCAAAGGCCGCCATCCGACGGGCCCTGCGCGCCGACAGCCGATCGCGCTTTGTTAAGCTCGGCAAAGAGCTCGCGCGCGTCGCCTTCGATCAAATTGACAAGAAAGCCAGCGACAAAGCCTTGGCAACTGCAGCGCGCCATTTAGGGCTGGCCAATGATGTGGAAGAGTTGCTGGCGCGGCTCGGCAGCGGTGAGCTTTCCGCGCGCACGGTCGTTGACACGCTTTACCCCGAGCTCGTCGCCCGCCGCGGAAAAGCGATCGACGCGCGCCGCGCAGTGATCGGTCTTCAGCCAGGGCAGGGTTGGACACGGGCGCGCTGTTGTTCACCCGTCCCCGGAGAACGCATTGTCGGCATCACGATGCCCGGCAAAGGCGTTGAGGTGCATGCCATTGACTGCCCATTGTTGGTGCAGTTTGAAGACCAGCCAGACCGTTGGATCGATCTGCATTGGCACACCGGGCCCCATGCGGCGGTGAATACTGTCGGCATAGATGTCACAATCAGCAACGATGCTGGGGTCCTTGGGCGAATCTGCACCTTGATTGGTGAACAGCAGGCCAATATTTCCAACATGATTTTCGAGGATCGCAAACCGGACTTTTACCGGCTTCTGATCTATGTGGATTTGCGAGATGCTGAGCATTTGCACCGTGTCATGACGGCGTTGGAGGCCGAAAGCGACGTGGCAGCGATTGAGCGGCATCGGGACGCGGCAAAATTGCCCGTACCGGCGGAGTGAGTGTGAGGTCGGCGAAGGCCAGGTGTTTAAACGCAGAGACAAACGTAGCGTACTGAAAATTGCGCAGGAAAGCCTGTATCCCAAAGGCGGTTGGGGGCGCGCGGCAAGCTATGTGGTGCATCGTTTGCGCCGTCTGCCGGATCCACCCGACAGGATTGCGCGTGGCATCGCCTCCGGTGTCTTCATTTCTTTCACGCCATTCTTTGGGCTTCATTTTATCTTTTCCGGCATTGTCGCTGTGCTGATCCGTGGGAATCTCTTCGCGGCGATGCTGTCGACCTTTTTTGGAAACCCCATCACTTTCCCGATCATCGCCGCTTTCTCGATACGCCTCGGAAATGCTATGCTCGGCACGCACAGCGAAGGCCCCGTCTCTGGCGTGTTTGAGGCCTTTTCGCGTGCCTCTAGCGATCTATGGTGGAACTTTACTGCGCTCTTCTATGATCGTGAGGCCAATTGGGAAGGCCTAGGCATATTCTTTGATAGTGTGTTTTTGCCTTATTTGATCGGAGGCTTGATCCCGGGGCTGATCGCCGGATTCACTGCTTACTACCTCTCGAAACCATTGATCGCAGCTTACCAGCGGCGCAGAGCGCGGATGCTGAAGCGTTCGACATAGGAAATTTCTCGGTTCCAGGGGAATTTGCGCTATGATTTAGCGCGAAGAGAGGGACCCAATGACCGAGAACGCCACACTGCCCCATCTGCGTTTGGGGGTGAATATCGACCACGTTGCCACCGTTCGCAATGCGCGTGGCAGCGCCTATCCAGATCCCTTGCGCGCCGCAAAGCTCGCTGAAGAGGCCGGCGCGGACGGCATCACGGCACATTTGCGTGAAGACCGCCGCCATATCTCAGATGCCGATATCGATGGATTGATGGACGTGCTCGACGTGCCGCTCAATTTTGAGATGGCAGCGACTGAGGAAATGCAACAAATCGCCTTGCGCCACAAACCGCATGCCGTCTGTATCGTGCCGGAAAAGCGCGAGGAAAAGACCACCGAAGGTGGGCTTGAAGTGGCGCGTGAAGAAAATCGGTTGGCGCATTTCATCGCTCCGTTGCGCGATGTTGGCTGCCGGGTGTCGATTTTCATTGCTGCCGAGCGTCGCCAAATTGAGGCCGCGCATCGGATCGGGGCGGAAGTGATAGAGCTTCATACCGGGACCTATTGTGACGCCGTTGCTGATGGACTTTCCGAACGCGCGGCTGCCGAGCTTGCTCGGCTCAGAGACATGGCATCTTTCGGCCACTCTCTTGGTCTGGAAGTTCACGCAGGACACGGTCTGACTTACGAATCGGTGTCTCCGGTCGCGGCGTTTCCAGAACTACGCGAGCTAAATATCGGTCATTTTCTGATCGGTGAGGCGATTTTCAAAGGTTTGGCACCTGCCATTTCAGAAATGCGCCGCCTCATGGATGCCGCGCGTGATCCCAGTGGTTCTCTCGGGGCCGCGTGAGACCTGCCACACAACATTGAAAAAAATGCGCGGTACTTTTTCACCTATCGCGCATCTCTCCTAACTTCAAAGAAACCGACCCCGCTCTATAGCCACCACAGGGTGACTATTTTTGGGGGTGTGTGATGTCTTCGGACGAGCTTGCACCGATCATTGTTAAGAAGAAGAAAGCCGCTGGTGGCGATGGTCACCATGGCGGGGCCTGGAAAGTTGCCTATGCGGATTTCGTGACCGCAATGATGGCATTTTTCTTGCTGATGTGGCTTTTGAATGCGACCACAGAGGCGCAGCGGATGGGCTTGGCCGATTACTTTTCCCCGACCATTCCCTTGAATGAGATCTCTGGCGGGGGCGACGGCGCTTTTTGGGGCGATGATGTGTTTGCCGAAAAAGAACTTGCGCAGTCTGGCACAGGGGCCTCAAACCAATATCCAACCGAGCATAATCAGTCGCGCGGCGTCACTGGCGTCGATCCGTTCCGTGACACGCAAGACAATTCCGGTTCCGACCCGCGCGAAGAGACGGAAAAGCTACTCAAAGAGCTTGAACAGCGTGGTGGCGAAAGCATGGCCGCTCTCAAGCAACTGCGCCATGTTGTCACCAGAGTTACTGACGAAGGACTGGTGATCGAAATCTTCGATCTTCCAGATTCGCCCTTGTTTCAACGGGATAGTGCAGTACCAGAGCCGATCCTAACAGGAACACTGGCGGTCGTCTCAGAGGTGCTGAAGCTGGTGACCAACGACGTCGCAATCAGTGCGCATCTCGCTTCGCGCCCGGTGGTGCAGGCACTCAATCCGAAATGGGATCTGTCGTCGCAACGCGCTGACTCTGTTCGAAAAAGTCTAGAAGACTCCGGATTACCTAAGCGTCGGGTGGCGCGGCTATCAGGCTTTGCGGATCGTAAAAAAGTCGATCCCAATCCAATGTCGCCTCGCAACAATCGGGTCGAGGTGATCATCCTGCGGAACGACTTCTGAGCGAAAGAATAGTTCGCAATTTAACTGTTAGAGGCGTGTTAAGCGCGACCGCGTAGCTCTGCTCATCGACGAACATAGCGATGAAGCAGAAAGGCGCACGCATGACGATTTCCTCTTCGATGAATGCTGGAGTGATGGGACTTGCAGCCAATGCAAGTAAATTAGGAACGATCTCCGACAACATCGCGAATGCCTCGACCTATGGTTATAAGCGCGTCGAGGCCGATTTTCATTCCATGGTGATTTCGGGTGCCGGGGATATTTATTCCGCTGGCGGTGTTCGGGTTACCACCAACCGTTTGATTGACGAACGTGGCCCTCTGATTGGGACCGCCAATTCCACGGATATCGCTGTTCGGGGTCGCGGCATGTTGCCTGTGACGCAAGAAACCGCCGTTTCTGTCAACAACGGCGAGTTTCCGATGATGCTGACCACCACAGGCTCGTTTCGAACCGATCAAGATGGGTATCTAAAGACAGAAACTGGTCTTGTTTTGATGGGCTGGCCCGCGCAACCGGACGGTACAATTCCGAATTTTCCGCGCGATACCTCTGATGGTTTGGAACCCATCCTCATCAATGTGAACCAGTTCGCCGGTGAACCCACAACCTCCATGACCCTTGGTTTGAACTTGCCGGCAGTCAGCACAAAATATGATGGTTCCGCAACGTCGGCATCACTGACTGAATCCCTGCCGGTTGAGTATTTCGACAATCTCGGCACCTCCGAGAACTTGGACATTATGTTTATCCCGACGATTCCATCGATGCCGACCGATCCTCCCTCAAACGAGTGGACGATGGAGATCCGCGACAGCGCCCAGGCCGGCGCATTGGTTGGACAATATGTGCTCACCTTCAATGACACATTGACTGATGGCGGTACGTTGGCGAGCGTGACCAATACCGGGCCGGGCGGAAACTACGATCCCGTAACGGGCACAATTCAAATTGGCCGTGGTTTGAACCCTGATCCGATCTCTATCGATATTGGCCTGCAGAACAATTCTAATGGGATCAACCAGTTGTCGGATGCATTTGCACCAGTGGCCATTTCAAAAGATGGCTCTCCGGTTGGGAACATGACCGAGGTTGAGGTCGACGCGAGCGGCTATGTGCGAGCACTCTTCGATATCGGCATTACTCGGACAATTTACCAGATCCCACTTGTGGACATGCCCAATCCTAATGGTTTGATTTCATTGGATAACCAAACCTACCAAATCTCTAACGAAAGCGGGACCTACTTCCTGTGGGACGCAGGTGACGGGCCGACCGGGGACATCGTGAGCTACGCGCGTGAAGAATCCACCGTTGATGTCGCGAATGAACTGACCGAACTGATCTCTACCCAGCGGGCCTATAGCTCGAACGCAAAGGTCATTCAGACTGTGGATGAGATGCTGCAGGAAACCACGAATATCAAACGCTAAAACGCGTTGAGGATAGAAGACCATGACCCTCTCTTCCGCGCTTTCAAACGCTCTCTCTGGCATGACCGCGGCTGCGCGATCTACAGATGTGATTTCATCAAACATCGCGAACGCGAACACCGAAGGTTACCGACTTCGCGAGTTGGAAGTCACGTCGCGCTTCGATGGAAGTGGGGGCGGGGTCAGGGTCATCGGTGTGACCCGACACATCGATCTCGCTGTTCAGAACGATCGGCGTGCAGCCGATGCGGAACTCCAGGATATCGGCACGCAAGCGAGTTTTTTGGCCGGTGTTCAGTCGCAAATAGGGCTGCCAAGCGAGGAAGGATCGCTTTCTGATCGCTTGGCAAATCTCGACGCGGCTTTGACCGGCGCCATTGGCCGACCTGAGTCGGACTCGCGACTTGCCAGCGTTGTCGATGCCCTCCACAGCGTCACCGAGCATCTCGCAACCATCTCCGATCATGTTCAGACAGAGCGAAGCCGAGCAGACAAAGCGATCTCGAAGGATATCGACATCTTGAATGATCGCTTGGCCAAGGTTGAAGACCTCAACGGCAAGATCCGAAGACTCACCGCTTCAGGAGAGGATGTTTCTTCCCTTCTCGATCAGCGGCAAGACCTGGTGGATCAGATCGCTGAGATTGTGCCCGTCCAGGAATTGGATCGGGGTTTCAACATGATTGCCTTGATGACACCTCAGGGTGGACTTTTAATCGACGGCTCTGCTGTGGAGCTTAATTTCACCCCTGCCTCAGGGGTTACTGCACAACTCAATGTCGGCGCAGGGACATTGTCTGGGATTGATATGAACGGCTTTCCTGTCAATCTCGATAGAGAACCTCATATCCTTTCAGGCGGGCGTCTTGGTGCAAATCTCATGGTGCGCGATACGATTGGACCTGAAGCGCAAGCCAAACTCGACGCATTTGCCCGCGATCTCATAGAGCGATTTGCCGATCCAACGGTCGATCCCACGCTTGGCGCTACGGATGCCGGTCTCTTTACGGATGATGGCAACGCCTTCGATCCGGTCAATGAGCTTGGTTTGGCGAGTCGGATCGCTGTGAACGACACTGTCGATCCGGAGAACGGTGGCGACTACTGGTATTTGAGGGATGGCCTGCTGGCTGCAGCCCAAGGTCCGATCGGTGATGCGACAGGTTTGATCGCGTTGCGTGACGCTTTGAATGCGGATCGGGTCCCGGTATCAGGTGGCTTTTCTGGCGCAGCAAGATCGGGACCTGAACTCGCAGCCGATATGTTATCGGAATTTGGGTCCGCGCTTCAGTCTTTGGAAGCTTCGCAGGCATTTGCGGAAGTTCAGCGAAACGCTCTTTCCCAAATCGAATTGCAAAGCGGCGTCGACACCGACCAAGAAATGCAAAAGCTGCTTCTTATTGAGCAAGCCTATGCTGCGAATGCGCGCGTCATTCAGACAGTAGATGCGCTATTTGAAGCTCTATTGAGGATCTAAGCCATGCCAATGAACGGACTCGGTGACTTGGCGCAGTCCTATGCGATGCGCAGCCATAATCTTTCAGCGCGGCTGACAATCGATGCCCTAATTGATGAGCTTTCCAGTGGCGAAGCCGCAGACATTCCGCAAAGACTGGGGGGCGATTTCAGCGGCCTGGCCTCCGTCGAGAGTGACCTTAAGGGCTTGGACGCCTATGCGATTGTCATTGTTGAAGCGGGAAACTTCGCCGCGAGCATGCAAACTGCCCTTGAGGCGATGCAAGACACGTTGGGTGACACCGGCGCAAAGCTTTTGACCGCCGTAAATCCCGGGGATGAACGCCTACTCGATGCCACAGTGACCGAAGCGTCCCAACGTTTTGATGCCCTGGTAAACCAGCTTAACGCCCGCAACGGAGACAGAAGTCTTTTTGCTGGCAATGCTGTCGATCAACCTGCGCTCGCACCAAAAGAAGATATACTGTCTGCGCTTTCGACAGCATTGGCAGGGCTCACTTCTGCAGCCGATATTCGCACCGCCGTTGATGCTTGGTTTGACACACCGGGAGGCGGCTTCGACACCGTCGCCTACATGGGCGGCGCCAACCCGCTTGCACCATTTCAAATTTCGGATTCAAGCGTCACAACTTTGGATTTGCGTGCGCAAGATGATGAAATCCGTGCAGTTTTGAAGGAATTCAGCGTTGCCGCTTTGATGGATGAAGGCCTTTTGTCGGGTAACTATGATCAACGTGCCTTGTTGGCGGAAGATGTTGGTCTCGGGATGATCAGATCCGAACGGGATCTTACCAGTGCGCGTGCAAGGCTTGGCACTGAACAAGCAAATATTGAAACAACCGAGGTTCGGAACGCCACAGAGCGGACCAGCCTTTTGTTGGCTCGGGACAAACTCATCGGTGTTGATCCCTTTGATGTCGCAACACAACTTGAGGATGCCCAGGCGCAGTTGGACATACTCTATGCGGTAACCGCCCGTCTATCGCGATTGTCTCTGGCGGAGTATTTGCGGTGAGATCCATTCTGAGGCTTGCATTGATTGCGTGTCTTCTGCCGATGGCGGCGGTAGGGAGTGAAATTCGCCTTAAGGATCTCGTTGATTTTGATGGCGTTCGGGGCAATGACCTTATCGGCTACGGTTTGGTTGTCGGCCTGAGCGGCACGGGCGATGGTCTGCGCAACGCCCCATTTACCGAAGAGATCATGACGAACATTCTCGAAAGATTGGGCGTGAATGTCACCGGAGAGCAATTCCGCCCCAAAAATGTCGCGGCAGTGCTCGTAACGGCAACACTGCCCCCATTCGCGCGGGTGGGCAGTCAAATCGATGTCACCGTATCTGCCATTGGGGATGCAGACAGTCTTTTGGGTGGAACGCTAATCATGACCCCGCTCAACGCAGCGGACGGCCAAGTCTACGCGGTCTCCCAAGGCACGGTGATCGCAGGCGGTATTGCAGCGGGCGGAGAGGCCGCGCAAGTCACCGAGGGTGTCCCAACCGCAGGCGTGATCCCGTCCGGTGCGCGGGTGGAACGTGAGGTTGAATTTGATTTCAATTCTTTAGGAGCTCTGCGCCTGGCTCTTAGAACACCCGACTTCACCACCGCCATCCTTATAGAACAGGTGATAAACGCGGAGTTTCGTGGTCGCCCTGCCTCAGCTATTGATGGCGGGACTGTTCAACTGGATGTCCGTGCAACCGGACAAGGGTCTCCGACACGCGCGCTTGCAAGGATTGAGAACTTGACGGTGACACCTCAGACCCGTGCAAGGGTCGTGGTGGATCAGCGTTCCGGAACGATCGTGATGGGAGAGGACGTGCGCATTTCCAGGGTTGCTGTTTCTCAGGGCAATCTGACGCTTCGGGTGCAAGAAGCGCCTTTGGCGGTACAACCCAATCCTTTTGCACAAGGTCAGACCGTCGTCGTCCCGAGGACAAATGTCGAGATTGTAGAAGATGAAGGAACTGGCCTAGCAGAGGTGAATGGTGGTACGTCGCTTTCAGAGGTTGTTTCCGGGCTCAACGCTCTGGGTGTCACTCCACGCGATATGATCGATATTCTCAAAAGCATCAAAGCAGCCGGCGCGCTGCATGCTGAATTTATCGTTCGGTAGTCACCGTTCGATCCGACCAGACTTGTTAGAAGTAGACCTGCTCTCCTTAGTCGAGCGGCGAGGGCTTGCCTGTTCTTAGTGATCGCGCGGCAGCGCGTCCAATCATATGCGCGGCAAGCGGGGCGGTGAAAAGCAAGAACAGAATGATGGCTATGACGTGGACGGTTGTTCCGGCTTCCTTGAAATAGAGTGCCGCAGCCGCAAGCGTGAGCGCGCTGCCCAACGTACCGGCCTTGGTAGAGGCATGCATGCGGTTTAACACCCCGTTCAGCCGCACCAAGCCAAGGCCAGCAAAGAACCCAAATAGGGCACCACCCAGTGCCAAAACAGCGATCGTGATCTCAATCATGATTGCGCAGGCTCTTTATCCTGTTCAGTGTCTGTATCGGATGAAGTGTTAGAAGCATCGTCAATAAAAGACACATCGCCTTTGCCGGTCATTTTCTCTAGGCCGCGTTCGGCAAATCGCGCGAGTGCGACAGTCGCCAGAAATCCAACCAAGGCAAGAACCAAGGCGATGTCCAAAAACACGGTGTCATCTGTTCGGATCGCGAAGAGCGCGCAAAACGCAACAATCGACACCGTCATCATATCAAGCGCAACCACGCGATCAGCCAAACTTGGGCCACGGGCGAGACGATAGAAGCCCAACAAGATCGAGAGGATAATCAGTCCGAATGAAATGTTGACGGCAATCGGGACCAGTCCGCTCATGGCTCGAAAACCTCCACGACAAGCCTCTCCATCCCGGATTTGAGGTCAGCAACGATGGCATCGGGGTCTTGCGCAAACATCGAATGCACATACAGGATCCCACGATCTTCTGACACGTCAAGGCTGAGGGTGCCGGGCGTGAGCGAAATCAAGCTGCTGACCAGCAAGATCTCTGCATCGCTTTTCGCATCAAGAGGCATTTCCACTATTTTGGGTGTTGAGACATCGCCCGGAGCGAGCACAGCGCGCACCACCTGCACACTCGACATGACAAGTTCGTAGGTGAAGTATACCGTCAATTTGACGATCCGCCAAACACGCCTGAAATACCCGCTCGGTTGATTGTAAAGAGGTTGCGCCGCCCAAAGCGCTCCAAATCCAATGGCATATCCGGCAAGCAGCGTTGGAAAGTTAAAGCTGCTCATGAACGCGGCCCAAACAGCTGCGAGAAGAATATTGATCGTAAAGAGGTTCATTCGGACACCCCAAGAACCGTGTCGATGTAAAGCTCCGGGTTCAGCAGTTGGTCGGAGGCCGTCTGCGCCAGGCCGATGAAGTAATTTGGCATGAGCCCCATCAGAACCAAAAGCGCCACCAATCCAACAATTGGCACCATCAGCGGGATGAGAGTGTTGCCCAGTTGGGGCAGCGTTTCCGCCTCTCCCTCAGGATGGGCGGTGAGAAACCCATCAAGCCAAATCTTGCAGATCGACCAGATTGTCAGCAGGCCAACAAACAAAATGACGGCGGCTGGGAGGATCGCGTTGGCGTCAAGGCTGGCTTGTACCAGCATCAGTTTGGCCCAGAACCCTGTCAGTGGTGGGAACCCAGCGAGGGTGAACCCCGCGACGAGAAAGATAAGCGCAAAGACGGGGGTGCTGGCATAAAGTCCTCCAATTCGCCGCAGATCGCTGCCTCCGGTCAGGCGTGTCATAACGCCAGCCGACATGAAAAGAACACCCTTCACCATCATGTTGTGGATAAGATAGAAAATGGCCCCGGCAATCGCCAAGGGCGAATAAATGGCGAGCCCAAGGACGAGCGAGCCAATGGACGCAATCACCTGATAGGAGAGAACCTTGCGGATATCGGTTGCGGCCAAAGCCCCTGCAACGCCAGCAAGCATAGTGAGCACAGCAGCCCACAAGAGCAGATCTTGCCCAAAGCTGCCTTCGAGATCGAAGACCAAGGTGAACACCCGCAGGAGAGAGTAGATCCCGACCTTGGTCAATAGCGCGGCAAACACCGCGGATACCGCAAAAGCCGGTGTGTGATAGGCCGCAGGCAACCAAGAATAGAGTGGAAATACAGCCGCCTTCATCGCAAAAGCGAAAATGAAGAAGATAGCGATGACGCTGAGCAGCCCCTGCTTTTCGCTATTGGCGACGGCGGCATTCAGATCGGCCATATTCAGCGTTCCAGTGACACCGTAAAGCAGCCCGATTCCCGATAAGAACAGAATGGTGGAGACGAGGTTCAGCGCAACATACTTTACCGCGCCATCGATTTGTTCTGCCCGGCCGCCAATGATGAGAAGGCCGAAGGACGCAATCAGCATCACCTCAAACCAGACATAAAGGTTGAAAATATCGCCGGTTAGAAATGCGCCCGTGACCCCGCCAAGGAGTGCTTGAAAGATCGCGTGATATCCAATTTGCGATTGCTCGAATTCGATTTCTCCTTGGGCGTAAAATGCGACAGCCACCCCGATCAGCGCAGTGACTACCACCAAGATCGCGGAAAGCATATCAGCCACAAGCGTGATCCCAAAGGGCGCCGCCCATCCGCCCATTTGCCCTGCGACCACGCCGTCTTCGGAAACGCGGAGGAACAAAAGGAGCGCCGCCACCAGAGCCGCGAGCGATCCCATCAAAGAGATACGTGCCGACATCTCAGGGCGTTCTGCGTAGAAATAGCAGGGTACGGCGGTGATGAAGGGGATGAGTAGGGGGAAAGCGAGCAGCCAGCTCATGGGTCGTTCTCTTCCTCGCGCGGCTCTGCGAGGCGCATTTCCGTCGTGTCTAATGTGCCAAGAGTGTCATAGGCCCGCAACGCCAGAACCAGGGCAAAGGCGAAAAGCCCAAAACCGATGACAATCGCGGTGAGTACAAGCGCTTGTGGCAGGGCGTTCGCGACCGTGCTCAAGGGGGCATCTGCACCTTCGGGCACAAGCGGTGGTTTCCCAGCCGTGGTGCGTCCCGCGGCAAAGATAATCAAATTCGCGCCGTTCGAAATCAGAAGCAGCCCAAACAAAAAACGCAACAAATTGCGGTCGAGCATCAGATAGACCGCCGCGGCGATCAACACGCCAACTAAAATCGCGAGGAGGGGTTCCATCGTACTACTCGACCTCCTCTTCAAGCGCGAAGACAATTGCCAGGACGGAGCCCATGACCACCGCATAAACGCCAATGTCGAACAGCAACACCGAGGAGAGTGGAAACCCCTTTTCGCCCTCGCTTGCGCCGATAAAGAGCCATTGACCGGTCAGAAAATCCTCGTTGAAGGGCAGGGACATGAACCCTGATAAGAGCGCCATCGCGAGCCCTGCCATAGCGATGTATTCCGGTTTGACGCGTAGGGCTTCGCGGACTGCTTCGGTCCCAGAGGATATGGCATAAACCACAAACCCTAAGGCTCCGATCAGCCCACCGATAAAGCCGCCGCCCGGCTCATTATGACCGCGCCAAAGCATGTAGACGGAGAAGATCAGCAAAAGGGGGACAATAACTCGGCTTGCCGCGATGAGGATGATGGACTTCATGATCGGCTCCCCCGCACACGGATGCGCTGGCGCAACAACGCCACAGCAGAGAGCGCTGCAATCGCGACCACCGAGATTTCACCGAAAGTATCCACCGCGCGGAAGTCGACCAAGATCACGTTGACGATATTGCGCCCATAGGCATCGGGATAACTCGCTGTCTCAAAGTACTGGGTGAGCGCAAGGTTGAACGACCCCGCAGTGTCGGCAAGCAGAACAATCATGATCATCCCACCGACGAAGCAGGCAAAGACCAGATCGCCCCATCGCCTCGGAACCTCGTCTCGCTTCGGCAATCCCGGCAAGCGCAGGGATGCCAAAGCGAAAAGAACCACGGCCAGAGTTTCCACCAGAAGCTGCGTTATCGCGACATCCGGCGCGCCGAACATGATGAAGATCAAAGCGACCCCGATGCCGACAACGCCCAAGCTCGCAATCGCAACGATCCTTGAGCGCGTCGCCAACACAAGTGCCACGCCCATAATTGTCAGAACAAAGATTGACCAGTGCTTTAATTCGACATTGGGGAAGCTGACTTCGGCCAGGTTCGGGCGTCCGAGGATGAGTGAGATGGCAAGAAAAATCGCCAATGTCCCGAAGACGGTCGTTAGGTAACGTTTGAGAACCCCGTTTTGGATAAAGTTTGTGAATCGGGTCATCCCGGCTTCGCTTGACGCAAGCAATTTATCCCAAAGAACATCTGAGTCCGGCGTCGTTTCGGCCAGCTTTTCCAGTCCGGCTCGGATGCGCAGATGTAGCGCATAGATCACGAAGCCAGTCGCGAATGTCAGAAGGCTGAGGATCAGGGCGGTGTTCACGCCGGCCCAAAGATGCAAATGCTTGGCCTGTGAGAGATCGCCCAGCAAGGAGCCAACCGTCGGCGCAATGCTGATGCTCTCTATCACATGCGGGGCGAGCCCAAAGGCGATGCCCGCAACACCCAACACCAGTGGGCCGAAAAACATAAACCACGGCGCTTCGCCATCGACAGGTTTGTCGGGGTCCATGGCCTTCCCAGAGCCATAAAATGGTTTAAAGGCCACAATCCCCGCGACGGCAAACATCATCGCACTCGCGGCAAAGGCCGCTCCGACCAGCAAAAGCATGGTTGGTGCCTCGAGCGCGCCTTTGTAGAGAAACTCTTTTGCAATGAAGCCTAGAAAGGGTGGAACGCCCGCCATGGAGAGCGCGGCCAACCCGGCCGCGAGCGCCGTGATAGGCATTTTGCGCCAAAGACCGCCCAAAATCCTGGCATCCCGTGTCCCAGTTTGATGATCAATACAGCCAACGGCCAGGAAGAGCGCCGCCTTGTAAAAGGAATGCACAACCAAGAAGGTCGCCATGGCGGTGATTGCGTAGGCATTCGAGGCAGAGAGAAACATCACCAGCGTGCCGAGCGCCATGAGCGTTGTGTAGGCGAGCGCCAGTTTGAGATCGGTTTGCCGCAGCGACAATACTGATGCGAAAACCGCGGTCACCGCACCGAAAATTGCGAGCGTCCACATCCAGACATCTGTACCCGACAGCGAGGGATGCATTCTGGCCAGCAGGTACACGCCGCCCTTCACCATCGTTGCGGAATGGAGATAGGCGCTGACCGGGGTTGGGGCAGCCATCGCGTTGGGCAACCAGAAATGAAACGGAACCTGCGCGGATTTGGTGAAAGCTCCGCAGAGGATCAGGATCAGGATTGGCAAGTAGTACGTGCTGTCCCGCAGAATACCGCCCATCGCCCGGATCTCAGACAGTTCATAGGTGCCCGCGACCGAACCGATCAACAACAGCCCGGGCAACATCGACAGGCCACCTCCAGCGGTGACAAGCATCGCTTGGAGCGCTGAGCGGCGCGAGTCTGGATTGTTGTGTGAAAATCCGATCAGCAAAAAGGACGTGACCGTCGTCAATTCCCAGAAAACAAACAGTAAAATCAGGTTGTCAGCCAAGACCAGACCAAGCATCGACAGCATAAAGGCGGTCAAGTAAACTGAGAACCGCGTGTGATGGATATGTCCTGCCAGATACTTGGCTGAATAGAGCATCACGAGAAAACCGATCCCAGTGATAAGCAACGCGAAGGTCAGACCAAGTCCGTCGAGCACGAAGCTTAGCGCAACGCCAAGGCTGGGCACCCAGGGAGTCGCGTAGCGCACGGTTTCTCCGGCGGCGATTTCCGGAATGAAGCCTGAGAGCCAAAGAAAAAGCGCCAACGAGATCGCACAGGGCAACAAACCTGCCACGCTAAGCGCGCGCGCATCGGCCGTATCGCTCGATCCCATTCTTTTCCTCCTGCCGCGTCAGCTAGATAATCAGACCCAAAAGCAAATCAAAACCGCATTTCCACATTTGCGGCTGCGGCATTATTGACCCGGAAACTGCGCTTGAAAACAGCAAACTGCGGCTGTTTTGCGATGTGATCTTTATAGTTGTCCTATATATGCTCGCGTCGTGTGTTTGGTTCGCCCTAATGTTGTCAGTGAGGCTCTCGTGCAGATCAATGAAACAGCGCTGCCCGGCGTGATAGAGTTTATCCCGAAACGGTTCGGCGATGATCGCGGGTTTTTCTCAGAAGTCTACAACGCCAATGTCATGGCCGATGCAGGCATCTCGACCGTCTTTGTCCAGGACAACCATTCCCTCTCACGGGATGTCGGGACCGTGCGTGGACTGCATTTTCAATCGCCGCCTCATGCGCAAGCCAAACTGGTGCGCGTCGGTGCGGGTCGTGTGTTGGACGTGGCCGTCGATATCCGCCAGGGCTCACCAACCTATGGTGATTGGGTTGCGGTGGAGCTTTCTGCCGATCTGGGAAATCAGTTGTACGTGCCAACAGGATTCTTACACGGATTTGCCACACTAGTGCCGAACTCACAGCTTTTGTACAAGTGCTCCGATTTTTACGCGCCAGACTGTGATGGCGCCGTCCGGTTCGATGATCCCGACATTGGCATCGATTGGGGGATCGACACGAGCAAAGTCATCCTATCGGGGAAGGATGCGAAAGCGCCTCTTCTCGCAGAATTTGCATCGCCCTTCGCCTATGAGGCCATGGCATGAAGATCCTCGTCACGGGTGGCGCTGGGTTTATTGGTTCGGCCGTCGTGCGTCTTGCAGTGTCGCGAGGCCATAATGTCATCAATCTCGATGCGCTGACCTATGCCGCGTGCTTAGACAATCTCGCCTCGGTTTCCGACAGCCCTCTCTATCAGTTCGAACATGCCGATATTCGGGATGGTGCCGCGTTGAAACGTGTCTTCATACGACATCAACCGGATGCGGTGATGCATCTAGCGGCCGAAAGTCATGTAGATCGGTCGATTGATGGTCCCGGCACATTTATCGAGACCAATGTGATGGGTACCTATGAGATGTTGCAAGCGGCCCGGAGCTATTGGGACGATGCAGGAAAGCCAACAAGCTTTCGGTTCCATCATATCTCAACCGACGAGGTTTTCGGCTCTTTGCCGTCTGACCCTTCGGTACAGTTTACCGAAGACACTCCCTATGATCCGCGGTCTCCTTACTCAGCTTCGAAGGCCTCCTCAGATCATCTTGTGCGCGCTTGGCACGAAACCTATGGCCTTCCGGTCGTTCTGACGAATTGTTCCAACAATTACGGGCCGTTCCATTTTCCGGAAAAACTTGTGCCCGTGATCATCCTCAACGCGCTCGCCGGGAAGCCCTTGCCTATCTACGGTGATGGGTCGAATATACGCGACTGGCTGTTTGTCGAAGATCACGCGGATGCACTGCTTTTGGTTGTCGAGAAGGGCGTGCTTGGACGAAGCTACAATATCGGGGGCGAGAACGAAAAAACCAATCTCGAATTGGTCAGAACTCTCTGCGGAATTCTTGATCGCAAGCGTCCTAAGGCGACTGGGTCTTATGCAGATCAGATCACTTTTGTCACCGATCGGCCCGGGCACGATGCGCGCTACGCGATCGATCCGACACGCATCCGCGAAGAACTCGGATGGCGGCCCTCCGTGACAGTGGAGCAAGGCCTGGAACAAACCGTCGACTGGTACCTTGAGAACGAGGTTTGGTGGCGCAACCTGCAACAGCGTCATGGGGTTGGCGAACGCTTGGGTGTGAACGCATGAGCATCCTTGTGTTTGGCGGTTCCGGCCAAGTTGGGATGGAGCTTCGCCGCCGCGCAAGCGACGAGACCATGATATTTGCTGATCGCGCTCGCGCGGATTTCACGCGACCGGAAGACTGCGTTGCGGTTCTCGCGGAGGTGCAACCGGATGCGGTGATCAATGCGGTCGCTTACACTGCGGTGGACAAAGCTGAGGAAGAAGAAGAACTTGCCACCATAATTAACGGCGACACGCCCGGCGCGCTGGCCCGCGAAGCCGCCATAAGAGGCATCCCTTTTGTCACAATTTCGACCGACTACGTTTTTGATGGGACAGGCGAGGCGCCTTGGTCTGTCGATGCACTTACTGACCCCCTCGGGGCATACGGTCGCTCAAAACTCGCCGGGGAACTCGCGGTCCGCGCTGCGGGTGGGACACACGCGATTTTGCGCACGTCTTGGGTGGTCTCTGCCCATGGCAAGAATTTTCTTAAAACCATGCTGCAACTTGGCAAAGAACGCGAGAAACTCACAATTGTTGCAGATCAGGTAGGCGGCCCCACCTGCGCTGCTGACATCGCTGCCGCCTGTGTCACCATTGTGCAAAATCTGTATGAGGATCCTGGCAAAAGTGGCACCTATCATTTTAGTGCCGCTCCTGATGTCAGTTGGGCTGGCTTTGCTCGTGAGATTTTTGATCAGGCTGGTATTGACTGCGAGGTCCAGGACATTCCGACCAGCGCTTATCCAACACCTGCAAAGCGCCCTGCAAACTCGCGGCTTGATAATAGTTTGACAGCCAAAACCTTCGGAATAGATCGGCCGGACTGGCGGCAGGGGATCACGCAGATCTTATCAGAACTAGGAGACCGTTAACCATGGTACAGCGCAAAGGTATCATCTTGGCGGGGGGGTCGGGAACGCGGCTTTATCCGATCACGCGGGGCGTCTCAAAGCAGCTGTTGCCGATCTATGACAAGCCGATGATCTATTTCCCGCTTTCAGTACTGATGCTCGCGGGAATTCGCGAGATCGCAATGATCACCACGCCGCACGATCAAGACCAGTTTAAGCGGACGCTTGGTGATGGCAGTCAGTGGGGTCTGTCATTGAGCTACATTGTGCAGCCGTCTCCAGACGGTCTGGCTCAAGCCTATATCTTGGCAGAGGGTTTTTTGGACGGCGCGCCCTCGGCGATGGTATTGGGCGACAATATCTTTTTCGGTCATGGATTGCCCGAATTACTCACGGCAGCAGACGGTAGGGCCTCCGGAGGTACAGTGTTTGGCTACCGCGTCGCCGATCCTGAACGCTATGGCGTTGTCGGATTTTCGGACGACGGTCAGGTCCAATCTATCGTTGAAAAGCCTGTGGAACCGGCGTCAAACTTTGCCGTAACGGGATTGTATTTTCTTGATGCAAGTGCGCCTGAACGTGCCCGCAAGATCGCACCTTCCACTCGCGGGGAACTTGAGATCACGTCGCTGCTAGAACAGTATCTTGATGAAGGTATTTTGACGGTTGAAACGATGGGGCGCGGATTTGCGTGGCTCGACACAGGGACCCATGGCAGCTTGTTGGATGCAGGTAACTTTGTGCGCACTCTCACAGAGCGTCAGGGTCAACAGGTTGGGTGTTTGGAAGAGATCGCTTTTGCCAAAGGCTGGCTCACCGCGGAGGGACTGCGCGAAGCCGGCGAAGCTTGCCACAAAAATGACTATGGACAGTACCTCTTGAATCTTGCGGAACACGGTTGAGCGTTTCGGCGCTATGGTGTGGTCGCGGGTGTTAGCCGTAGCTGCGCACCAAGGCTTCGGAAATAAGTTGCCACCCATCTGCAACGACGAAGAAAGCCAGCTTAAATGGCAGAGAAACGACCGCGGGTGGCACCATCATCATGCCCATGGACATCAAGATCGCGGCGACGACCAAATCAATGATTAGAAACGGCAAATAGATTAGAAATCCGATTTCAAAAGCGCGGGCAAGTTCGGACAGCATGAAGGAAGGTATAAGCAGGGCAAATGCCGGCCCGTTTTCGGTGGGCTCCGCGCCCTCAGGCCTAAGGTCGCTTAACGCGGCCAGCGTTTCAGGGTCGGTCCGGGCCATCATAAAGCCACGAAATGGTTCTGCGGCGCGGGCAACAGCGCTTTGGATATCGATGAGCCCTTGCGAGTAGGGTGCACCGCCTGCCGTCCAGGCTGCTTGAAACACCGGATCCATCACGAACCATGTCAGGAACAAAGCAAGGCTTACAATCAACATGTTGGGTGGTGATTGTTGTAGGCCGATTGCTTGGCGCAGGATGGCGAGGACTGTGACAATAAATGGAAAACAAGTGATCATGATGGCCAGGCCGGGGGCGAGGCTCAACACCGTGATCAAAAGGAAAAGTTGTATGCCTCGATCTGCGAGCGATCCGTCAAGACCCTCCAGCGCTTCCAAGCCTTGTGCGTTAGCGCCGCTGGCAAGCGCCAGCACAGCGAGGACTGTGAGCGAAAAGATCGCAGATCTGAACATTTTTTTAAAGTGCGTCGTCGAGCACGCCGACTTCGGTCAAACGCACCGCCAAACGGCCTGTTTCCGCGCCTTCGAGCTCTTCCAGCTCACCACGTGCAATCAGGCGATCTCCAGCATAGATATCAACCGGCTCCGTGATGGTCGCATCCAGGTGAAGAAGCGAATCCTGTTCCAGCGCCAGAAGTTCCGAAACCGTTGGCCTGGCGCGACCCACACAAACACGAAGCTCGATATGAACCTGAGAAAAGGGACTGCTCGCGATCTTGCGCTCGGCTGAGCTGTCGAGAGGGTCCAGAGCATCAGCCATAAGCACGCTGCCTTTCATTTTGAGCGAAGAAAAGTTCTATCTCTTGGGTGATTTCATCGAAGCAATTCTCGAGATTGAGTTCAGACTCTCCATGCACCGAGAGAAAGGAGACCTGACCCTCTGAAAAGTCGGGATGTTCTTCAATTTGAAGCGGAAACCCTGGATCGGCCGGAATTGCCGCTTCGATCGCCTCGCGCCGTGCCGGGGAAACTCTCAGGGTAACCGGAGTATCTGCCACCTCTTCGATGAGAGCTTGCAAATGATCATGGACGAGAACCGGAAGAACGCTTGCGCCAATCTTTGGCACCAAAGTTCCAACGACCGACGTGATCAGTTCCCGTACCCCAGACAGCACATGTGTGCGTGCCTCATGAAAGCCAAAAGAGATATCGCCAAGCTGCGCAGATATATCCGCGGTCAACCGGGTTTTTTCTCCGTCACCCGCCGTGACGGCATCGTCCCAACCCGCCTTATAACCTTGCTCAAATGCAGAAAGGCGCTGCGACTCGGTAAGTCCCTCGATACGTTCTCGGGCAAGGGGTGGGGGTGCAATGGGTGTAAAATCCTCAAGAAGAAGCGGTTGTCCCACTAGGCTTTCTCCGTTTCACTCGTATCGGGCTCCATCCAACTGCGGAGGATCTCCAGCGTGTCCGGTTGCCGTGTTTCGATGAGTTCTTTCAGTCGATCGACAGCTTCACCACCTTCAAGTGCGTTGCCGTCTTCGTCATAGGCTGACATCAGCGAAAGCGCCGGAAGGTCCCCGTCAAGTGAGGGCAGGTCCTCAGGCTCTTCAGTGCTTTCTATGGACAGGGCATCAGCGGTCTCTAACAAAGTTTCTTGTGGCAAGATTGTTAAGGCACCATCGGCCGTGATCTGATCAGCGCTGGAAGACCCGGCCAAAAGAAGCGGACGCACGACAAAAAGACCCAAGACAAGAGTGACAATGGAGATAACGCCCAGTTGGATGACCTGCCGTGGATCGAGGTTTTGCAAGAAGGAGGTACTGCTACCAACCGACGTTCCTAACGCGCCAGGACTGGTGAAATCCAATGCTTTCAGAGAGATCACATCTCCGCGCTCTGCATCAAATCCAACGGCTGCTGCCACGAGTTCACGCAGGTCTTCGAGTTCTTCGGCAGTACGAGCGGCGGAGTCACTGTCTTGATTATTGACCAGAACCGCAACAGACAGTCGTCTAATGGCCCCGGGTGAGATGATGGTTTCGCGCCGCAACTCGGACACGTCGAAATTTGATCTTTCCCGGGTTTCTGTTCTTTGCTCGCTGGAGTTTTGCCCGGATGCTCCTGTGTCCCCAGAGGGCACATTGCTTGCAACCGTAACCGATCCCTCATTGCCCCCTTGTGATGTGGAGGACAGCTGTTCGCTGTCTTGACTGATCACAATGCGGCTTTCGGGGTCTATTTGCCTCTCGGTGAGCGTTTCGCTCTGCATCAACCGTTCTATGCTGACCTCAACCCGCGCATTTCCCGTCCCTACCCGCGCCTCAAGCAGGCGGGTTACGCGGGACTGAAGGGTCTTTTCGCGATCCTCTGAATGCCCAGTCTGCGCGACATCATCGATTGGGGCGAGCACGCGCCCGGTCCGCGTGTCGATCACCGACACATTCTCGGTGCTCAGATCGGCCACCGCCGCGGCTACCAAAAACTGTAAGGATTTTGCCGTTTCATTGCTGATATTGCCGTTTCCGGTGACGGCAACCGATGCTGTGGGTGTGCTATCGCGACGAAAGGGTGAGGATCCTGGCGTTGCGATATGCACACGAGCTTCGCGAATCATTGGCGACGCAACAATTGTGCGCGCAAGCTCCCCTTCCTTCGCGCGCCAATAGGCGGCATCGAACATCTGCGATGTGGTGCCAAATCCCGAGAGATTATCTAACAGTTCGTAGCCAGCGCCACCCGCTGCTGGGAGGCCCTCGCCCGCGAGTTCCATACGCAGAGCATCGCGGCGTCCGCGTTCCACATAAATGGCTTCGCCGCGCACATCATAAAGGACGCCCCTTTGGTCGAGCGCAGATATCACGGTCGCCGCTTCACTTGGCTTTATACCGCCGTAAAGCAGCGCCATGTCTGGGCGCGTAACCAGCTGCACCAACCAGATCAAGACCGCCAAAAGCGCGACGACAGCTAAGCCAGCGAGCACGCGACGCTGTGTGTCCATCTGGGTCCAAATTGCGGCGAGACCTTGCAACCACCAAACTCCATTCCACCCGGCCTTCTGCCGGTTCCGCTCGAAGACCTTTCGATGTCTGAGCTTAAGATTCGGTTAGTCCAAACGGTGATAAAGCTTCCTTTGTGAAGGCATGGGGCCGAAAATGAGCGACGACGCAGAAGAAGATGCGCCAAACAAAAAATCTGGGCTTATCGGTAAGTTGCTACCGTTGGTTCTCGCGCTGGTCTCAGCAGGCGGGGCCTTCTATGCCGTTAACTCCGGCATGGTCCTCGCGCCCGCCGACAAATCGGCTGATGACACAAGCGAGAAAGAGATCGTTGATACGGCGGCTCCGGCTCCAAGTTTTGTACCACTGCAGCCGCTCATGGTGACCTTGGGTCGTGGAGACGCGTTGGAAAACCTCAGGTTTGAAGGATATCTTGAGGTGCGGCCGGGCTCTGAAGAAACTGTGACCCTGCTGATGCCGCGCGTCATGGACGTCTTGAACGGCTATCTTAGAGCGGTTGAAATTGGTGACCTCAGCGACCCAAGTGCCCTGATCATGATGAGGGGGCAGATGTTGCGGCGAATACAAACAGTGGTTGGCGAGGGGCTTGTCGCCGACCTGCTCATTTCAAAATTTTTGCTAAGTTGAGGCTTTGATGGCTCTAATCGCAGATATTCTTATGATATCCGGCGCGTTTGGTGCAGCACTTTACTGTATGATCCTGTCGCGGCGATTGAACAAGTTTTCGGATCTCGATGGGGGCGTTGGGAAGGCGATTGCAGACTTGAATGCAGAAGTTGCTGAATTGGCCAAGACGTTGCACTCAGCGCGTGTCGCATCCGAAGCTTCGGTGGAAACACTGTCGTCTTTAACAGAACGTGCGGAGGCGGTTGCGCTGCGTTTGGAGCAGCAATTGGGCTATACCGAAACGGGCTCGCCGCGAACCAGGAACACTCCTAAACCTGGGAAGACGCGCCCCCCCCAACCGCAAGATAAGACGGCTAAGGCAGACGCAGCGGAAACCTCGTCACCGATGCCCGCCTTTGTCAGAGGCCGCTCAACCCGCACTGCGGCGGAGTAAAATATGTCAAGCAAATCCAATAAAAAGGGCCGTATGCCTGGGCCGTTGACCATCTTGGTGGCCTTGCTCATTTTTTCCGGTGTGTTTCGGGCAATATCGGGACCTGTCGCGGCTGTTGCCAAAGAAACAGTTGCAAATGCAGGCGCATCGGAAAGCGGGCTTGTGTCGTCCTCGCTTGCTGACAAAGACATGGATGTTTGGATCGCCGAACTGCGGTCACGTGATGAAGCGATAAGTCAAGCCGAAGCGGACATCGCGCGCGACCGCGAGGCCCTGGCACTTGCAAAAGAGGTGCTCGCGGAGCAACTCGCAGCATTGCAGGCCGCGCAAGAAACACTGCGTCGGGATTTGCATCAGGCTGGTGAAACCGCCGTCGGAGATGTGTCGCAACTTACGGATGTTTATCAACGCATGAAGCCAAAGGAAGCCGCAGCGATATTCGAAAAGATGGATCCCGATTTCGCGGCGGGCTTTCTGGCTCGGATGAAACCTGATGCCGCCGCAGCAATCATGGCGGGCCTGCCCCCCGATACAGCTTATGCTTTCTCGGCAATTTTGGCTGGCAGAAATGCTGAAGTGCCCAGTCTTCAATAAGATGCTGGACAAACTGGAAAAAGCAGCATTGATCTTTTCGCAGGGGTTTAGCCCAAGCTCATGCTCGCGGCACTTTCGGGCAATTCCTCATCAAAGCATCGCTGATAGAACTCTGCGACTGTCTGCCGTTCCAATTCGTCACATTTGTTGAGAAACGATACGCGGAACGCATAGCCAACATTTCGGAAAATCTCCGCGTTCTGTGCCCATGCAATCACGGTTCTCGGGCTCATGACCGTGGACAGTTCGCCATTCATAAAGGCGGTTCGAGAGAGGTCAGCAACGGTCACCATCTGGCTGACAGTACGACGGCCTTTTTCCGTGTTGTAGTGTGGGTTTTTGGACAAGATGATCGCCGTTTCGGCATCATGCGATAGGTAGTTCAGCGTTGCGACCAGGCTCCAACGGTCCATCTGGCCTTGGTTGATTTGCTGTGTCCCGTGATAAAGACCGGTCGTATCGCCAAGGCCTACCGTGTTGGCCGTCGCAAAAATCCGGAAATATGGATGTGGCTCGATGACCTTGTTCTGATCGAGCAAGGTAAGTTTCCCATCGGTCTCCAACACCCGCTGGATGACAAACATCACATCGGCCCGCCCGGCGTCGTACTCATCGAACACAATCGCAGTTGGATTTGACAAAGCCCAGGGGAGGATGCCCTCCTGAAACTCGGTCACCTGCTTGCCTTCTTTGAGCTTAATCGCATCTTTGCCGATCAAATCGATGCGGCTTATATGACTGTCTAGATTCACCCGAACACAAGGCCAATTCAGACGCGTTGCCACTTGTTCGATATGGGTCGACTTGCCCGTTCCGTGATAACCTTGCACCATCACACGGCGATTGTGGCTGAACCCAGCAAGGATTGCCAAGGTGGTATCCGGGTCGAATTTGTAGGTGGAGTCAAATTCCGGCACACGATCAGACGGCTCTGCGAAAGCCTTAACCTTCATATCTGTGTCGATCCCGAACACATCGCGCACCGAAATCTCTTCACTCGGTTTTGCGCTTAAATCCATAGCCCCGTCTGCCATTTCATCCCCGCTTACTCTGCGCCGTCGTGCATCATATCCCCCCTACGCGCAAGCGAAAGAGGCGCGAGGCCGCAACGCGTCAACGCCGCTGCGGCAAATCATCCTTCGTCATAGAGGCTCGTTGGATCCAAAATCTGATCGACAGATGCGTTGCACCTTTGAGCTAGAATTCGGCCCAGATCCCGATCTTGATACCAAAGCTGTCGTCGGTCACCACTCCGGCAATAAGTCCTGTTTCCAACCACATAAACCTGTTCAGTTGCGAAACGCGAGAGGCCAGGAAGCGGACCGCGAAATCTGCGTCCGGGTATTTGCTGTTCTGGAATTGACCATAGTAGAGTGTCCGGTCATCCGGACGCACACCAAGCGTCAGATCGAGCTTATAGATGCTTTCTTCTGAGTCGACGCGATACTCGGTTTTCAGATCTGCCGCGGTCCAACCCGGGCCCCAACGGGTCTCAAACCCGCGACCGAGATAGAACGCTGGCCGCAACACTGGTTCACTGTCCTCAGAACCGTTGTCCCCGAAGCGCCCGTTCCGCTGACCGACACCCATTTCCACAGCGATCTGTGTGGGGGCGCCAATCGGAGAAAGTGCGCCGGTCACAAATGCAATCCCCTGTCGTTGTGTAAAGAGATAGTCTTGCTCCAGCTCGACCCCTAAAGTGTAGCGGGGGGACAACCCGTATTCAGCAAAGAACTTGAGGTAGTTGCGGGCAAGCGGCGGCTCCTCTTCGGGATCGTCCCAAGTGAGCGCAGAGCGGTCATAGGTACTTTCCAAAGAAAGCGCAGTGAAAACATTCCCATCGCCCCGGGGCCACGCACCGGCGAAAACACAGCCTGGCGCCGAGGCCAGCAGGAAAAAAAAGAGACGTAGGGTGGTCATCACGGCGCTGACCCTGCGCAAACATGGTGAACAGGTCTTTAACAACACGACGCTCTCGACGCAGTTTGTTAGGAAAGATGAAAATCAGCCGAAGGGAGAGCCAATGCAGATTACCGCACAAGCGCAGTACCAAACCGTCATCACGACCTTTGAGGTCACCCCAGCAACTTGTCATGACCTCATGGATGAACTTTCAGCCGCTTATGAGGAGTTCATTTCGAAGCAAGAGGGCTTCATCGCGTCGGGGCTCCACGTCAATGATGCGCGTACACGAATCGCGAATTATAGTCAGTGGAAACGGCGCGAGGACTTTCAGACGATGTTGCGCACCGACGAAATGCGTCGTCGCAACCGGCGCCTCAATGAGCTCTGCCGTAGCTTTGAGCCGGTGATGTATGAGGTTGCGAGCGTATTTGGCTAGAAGCTGGCCGGCTCTTAATCTGCGTCCAATGAGGTGACGAGGATTGGAGCGAGCTCTTCAAATCTGCCACTTGACCTAAAGTCATAAGCAGCAGGAGTTTTAAGATCGTCCGCAGCATGGATTGCTGCGAGGTCTGATGAAACCAAGGTGCACGAGCCAAGTTCTTCGAAGCTTGCGCGCGGTTCTTTGAGACTTCTGGACTTGGCCGTCAGCACATCGACATCGCGCGCATAGCCATCATACACAACAGGTGGCCAATGGATATTATCTTCAACTGAAGTCTGAGAGCCCAAAAACGTAGCTCACTCGGCTGCGGAAAACACAAATCCCGTGGATCAGCGGTCGCCTGAGTGCCGCGTTTTGATCCCGGAACCGGTTAAACTCCTGTGTTGTCGCTCAAACATCGCCTCTCTAACCTGAGATTTCAGGACGCGATCCATTTGTCTTGATCTTATTTGATCACTTTAGGTGTTTTTTGACTATATTTGCTCACCAAAGCCTAGTCAAAATGATCAAGTGATCCATAAAAACCTCAGAGGAGCGAAAATGATCAAAAAGCAGCGTCAAAAACGGATTCTCTCGATCCTCACCACCGAAGGCGCGGTCGAGATTGCCGAACTCGCCCGCATCATGCCTGAGGTGTCGCGCGTGACGCTGCGGCGCGACATTGCAGAATTGGCCGAGGAAGGCGCGGTGCGCAGGACGCATGGTGGGGCGGTCTTGCCCGATGCGGTCGTGCTGCGTCATCCCGCTGCGCAGGACCCGGCACACTCTGCCAGATCTGACGCCTTTGCGGTCGAAGAACTCGATGCAGTGATCCTGCCACCCATTTCAGGCAGAGGGGGCGATGCGCTGCGGCGGCATATCGCCCGGCGCGGCATTCCCTTTCTGGCAGAAAGCGCCCCGCAACCGGGTGGACGTTATCTTGGTCCGGACAACTTGCAGGCAGGGATTGAGCTTGGCCGCCTTGCCGGACTGGACGCTGCACAGGCGACCCAGTTGCGTGTCCTGATTGTCGGCCATCCCGAGCTTGCCAACACCCGCGACCGCGCAACGGGCTTTGAGACCGGTCTGCGGGATGTCTTTGACGGCGATTTGCAGATTGTAGCGGTCAATGGACGGGGCAGCTACAGGGTCGCAACCCGCGTAATTTCTGACGCCATGGCCTCATCAGAACCTTTCGATCTTGTGTTTGCGGTCAACGATCACTCTGCGATTGCGGCTGCCGAACTTTCGGAACGCGAAAACCGACCCTTGGGGATTTACGCAACAGGTGGCGAAGCCGCTGATTTTATTGCCCGTGTGTCAGAAGACGGTCCCATACGCGCCGTTGCTGCGTTCTTTCCTGAGGTTGTTGGGGATAAGGCCATCGACTTGATCACCAAGTCTCTGAACGGAGTAAGCGAGAAAGATACCGAACCGACACCTCATCTTATTATTACGTCGGACAATCTCGAAGACCATTTTGAGCGGGAAGATACCGGCTGGCGCTTATCACCAGCGCGTCGAACACAACTCGTGGGACAGCCGGTTTCCCCCAAGGCGCTTAGCGGTCGGGTGCGCATCGGTTTCCTGCCGCATTTTCCCGCACATGATTGGTATAGAACGATGATTTCGGCCATGCAGGTGCGGGCCAGCCAAAATGGTTTCGAATTGGTGATCTCACCACCGCACCACTCAATAGCTGCGGAAGTCTCGCGGCTGCGAACTCAGATTGCCCGCACCGCTTCAGAAACCCTGAATCCGGGCGAGACTATTGTGATCGGAGATGGAGAAGCCACGTGTTGCCTCGCCAGTGAAATCCGCCGCATTGCGTTTGACACTCCACCGCGTCTGTCCGGTCTGACGGTGATCTCCAATGCGCTTGATGTGCTCTACAGGCTAGACGGTGCGCCTGGCGTCAAAACCATTCTGACAAGCGGGGAATACCAATCGACAGACCGCTGCCTCGTTGGTCCAAGTCTCGGCGCTTTGTTCGAGAGGCTGCGCGCTGACAGGGCCTTTCTGTCGGTTGGCGGACTATCGACCCGTTTCGGAATTTCTTCTTTGGACGAACGTCTGGCGCTTGTCGGATCGCGGTTCATCCAAGCTGCGCGCCGCATCGTCGTTCTTGCCGATCACACCCAGATCGGCAGCGATGCCAACCACCGGATCGCGCGGATCGAAGACATAGATACGGTCATAACCGACGACGGGGCAGTGCCCGCTGATCGTCAGTCACTCCGATCTGTCGGTGTCGACGTTCTCGTCGCTTCAGACGAAGGCGTCGATCCACAAAGCAAGCTCTCTAACGTTGTCACTCAGCACGCGGGAAAGATCTGAACTCATTCATCAAACCTGGGAGGAACCGATGAAAACCCTACTGACCACAACCGCGCTGATCGCGGCAATCGGCACAACCGGTGCTGCTCAAACGACGCTTCAGTTCTGGGACAACCAACAGACGGAAAGCGGTTTGTCACAATTCCAGCAGGAAGCGGTCGACCGTTTCATGGCTGAAAACCCGGATATCACGGTGGAGGTCACCACGATCCCCTATCCTGAGTATCAGCAGCGCCTTTTGACAGCGGTTCAGGGTGGAAATGCCCCCGATATCGCCACCCTCGATCAGATCTGGGTCGCCGCCTTCGCACAAGCAGGTGCCGTCGCAGATCTGACCGACTTTGCGAAAAGCGCAGGCCTGACACGCGATAATTTCTTTGGGGGCGCTTGGGACAGCGCAGTGTTCAATGATCGCCTCTATGGTATCCCGTTCAACGTCGATGTGTGGCAATTCAGTTTCTTCAATCAGGACTTGCTCGACGCCGCCGGTGTTGATCCAGAGCAACTTGGCACATTCGAAGGACTGCGCACCGCCGCCGAGGCCATGACCGGCGATGGCACATTCGGGGTGGGCCTCTTCGGACATCGCGGCGAAGATACTGTGGTGGTCGTAAACTCTTTCATCTTCTCCAACGGTGGAGAGGTTCTGAACGCAAACGGCGAATGTGCGTTGGATGAGGCACCGGCGATTGAGGCGATGGAATATCTTCAGGAGATGGTACAGTTTGCCCCGAGCGGAATTCTAAATGCAAATTCTGGGACGATGCGAGAGCTCTTTCTCAATGGCTCACTGGCGATCGAATTCTGGCCGGCTCTTGAACAGCCCACGCTGCAGCAGTCCGATATCAATTGGGGTTTTGTCAACGGCACCGCAGGCGCCAGCGGCGAGGCTGTAGGCACCTTCGGGGGGTGGAACCTTGCTGTCTTCGAAAGCTCGGAAAACAAGGAAGCCGCGCAGAAATTCATCGAGTTCATGGTGCGCGAAGACGTCAACGGCGATGTGGTCGACCTCATCCCGGCCAATACAGCAGCGGCGGAGGCGTTTCTGAAGGAAAACCGCGAAGGACCAGAGGCGATCTTGGAGCATCTTGGCAACGCCAAACCGAGACCGCTTTCGGCGCGCTATCTTGAAGTAGCGGAAATCCAGATGACGCTGTTCCAAGACGTATTTTCCGGCGCCAATGTCACCGAAGCGGCTGCCACGGCCTGTGCTGATATCGACGCTCTGAACTGATCCGATCCTTCCTGGGCGGTGCGGGCTTGTTTTTCGCACCGTCATTTTCAAGAGACGCAGAATGACGGGCAAAGACCGATGGCTGATTTGGGTGTTTCTGGCGCCCGCGCTCTTTCTGATGGGCGTGATGCTCTATTATCCGATGGTCGGCACAGTCATCGAAAGCTTTTACGACACTTCGTTTATCAGCCCAGACCCAGAGTTTGTCGCGTGGGCGGTCTATGAAAAGGTGTGGAATTCCAGGCAGTTTCCGGAAGTGGTCTGGAATTCGGTTTACTGGACGGTTGGCGTTGTCCTGCTTCAGAATGTGCTTGGTTTCTTCGTAGCGATGCTGCTGAATCAGGGCCTTCCTGCACAGGGGCTCTTGCGCGCTCTCGTCTTACTGACATTCGTCCTGCCCGGTGTTGTCACCGCGATCCTTTGGCGCTTCATGTATGATCCGCAACTTGGCCTCATTAACTCGGTCATGATCCGACTTGGCGTGTTCGAGGACAACGCAGCATGGCTTGCAAACCCCAATACCGCCATGGCCGCCGTCATCTTTGTCGCGGTTTGGAAAGGCTTTCCATTCTCGATGTTGATCTATCTGGCCGCGCTTCAAAACGTTGACAAATCACAGCTCGAGGCCGCGACGATCGACGGGGCAGGGCCTTGGCGGCGGCTCATCGACGTAACGCTTCCATCGATCCGCGAGGTTGTGCTCGTCAACATCGTGCTGACCCTGATACTGACGTTCAACTATTTCGACATTATCTGGGTCATGACCCGCGGCGGTCCACAGAACGCAACCCACATCTTTCCCACCCGCATTTTCGAAACCGGTTTCGGCCAGTTTCGATTCGGTGAAGCGGCAGTGTATGGTGTTTTCTCCATACTCATCTTGGCTGTTCTGGTCGCGCTCTACGTCATCGTTCAAACCGGCGCCAATCGGCGGAGGCGCATGTCATGAAACCGACGTCCGCTGGCCGCTTGACGCTAATTTTGTGCCAAATTTTACTTGCTGCCTTCGTTCTGCTGCCGTTTTTTTGGATGCTTTCGGTTAGTCTGAAACCCGCAACCGAACCGTTCGCGATACCGGCTCGACTTTGGCCAGAAAATCCAACGCTTGAGAACTACGTAACCGCGTTTCGTCCTGAGTTTCGGACCTATTTCTTAAATTCGCTGATTGTCTGCAGTTCGACCGTGGTCATCACTGTGACGCTGGGGCTGCTCGCAGCGTATAGCTTTGCCCGACGGACGCTTCTGATCCTTACGGCGCTGATGTCCCTGGTGGTCCTCGCGCAGATGTTCCCTCATTCTGCGATCATCATCCCGATCTACAAAATGATGCGTGCTGCTGATCTGCTGAACACCTATGCTTCGCTCATCATCGCCTATGTATCGGTGACGCTTCCGGTCGCGATCTGGATGTTGCGCGGGTTCCTGCTGAAGCTGCCCGTATCGCTTGAAGAAGCGGCGGCGATCGATGGCGCGGGTCCCCTGCGCGTTTTCTTTGATATCGTCGTGCCCTTGGCGCGACCAGGGATCATCGCGACCGGTGTCTATGTGCTGATTGTCACTTGGCAGGAGTTTCTGTTCGCCCTGTCTTTCACCTCCACGAAAGAGATGCGGACCTTGCCCGTGGGGCTGAACGACTTCATCGGCCAGTATGGCATCCGCTATGGGGAACTTATGGCGTCATCTGTCATGGTCTCCCTGCCGGTGATTGCGGTCTTTTTCTTCCTTCAACGCTACTTCGTCGCTGGCCTAACGGCTGGCGCTGTAAAGGGGTAAACCCATGGCGCTCATAGAAACCTCTGAATTGCTCCCGGGTGTGCGGCAATTGCTGTTCAATCGGCCCGATAAGATGAATGCACTGTCGTCCCCGTTGATGGTGGAGTTTGATGGCGCCCTGGATGATGCTGCTGCCGATCCAGAGGTTCGGGCACTTGTATTGCGCGGAGCCGGGGGCAAGGCGTTTGTGGCTGGCGCAGATATCGCCGAATATCAAGGCGACAAACGGGCTGCTTTCATAGCCTATCAGATGAATTCCCGGCGCGTTTTCGACAAGCTTGAACGCCTTCCCAAGCCGGTGGTCTGCGCGGTTGATGGGTTCGCTTTGGGAGGTGGCTTTGAGATCGCTTTGTGCTGCGACATTCTCATCGTTTCACGGGATGCTCAATTGGGACTGCCTGAAGGCCGCCTTGGTCTTTCCCCTGGGGGCGGCGGCACGCAGAGACTTCTTCGTGCGGTTGGGAAATTCGTCAGCGCAGACATCATGCTGGCGGGTTGGCGACTGTCGGGACAGCGGTCCTTCGACTTGGGTTTAGCAGCGGAAGTCACCGACGATCTGGATGCAACCGTTCTTCAGCGCGCGCGCGCCCTTCTTAAGATGGCACCGCTGGCGCAAGCTGAAATGAAACGGCTTATGCGCGAAGGATTTGATGCGCCTGTTGAGACCGCCAAGCGCTATGAGCAAGAAGTGCTGTTCCGGCTTTATTCGACCGCTGACGGACAAGAAGGGATCAATGCTTTCCTCGAAAAACGCCCGCCTGAGTTCCGAGGAGAGTGAGCATGGAGTTCGATGGGAAAACAGCCATTGTCACCGGCGGCGCGGACGGGATTGGTCGGGCTTGCGCGGAACGGCTGCACGCCGGGGGTGCAGCGGTTGTTGTCGCGGATGTGGATTTGCAGAAGGCAAAAGACCTCGCACAACGCCTGGGCGAACGGGCGCTGGCGGTGCCGACTGATATGCGCAATATGTCGGAAGTTCAGGCCATGGCCACTGCCGCAACAGAAAAGTTCGGCGGCGTCGATATTCTTGTAAATAACGCGGCTCAAGCCATCAGCGGAGACGTGGACGCGATCGATGAGGAGACCTGGACGAAGGTCATCGATCTCAACCTCAACGGTTATTGGCGCGCGATGCGGGTGGCGGTTCCTGAGATGCGTAAGCGAGGGGGCGGCGCGATTGTCAACATGTCTTCTGTTCAGGGCCTTCGGGGATTTGCGGGCTGGCCTGCTTATGCCGCCGCGAAAGGCGGAGTTAATGCGCTGACGGTGCAAACCGCCGTCGATCTGGCACCCGCGGGCATCCGGGTGAATGCGGTGGCTCCAGGGACAATTCTGACACCGATGAACGAGAAGATATTTTCCAGTCTAGAGGATGGCGGCACTGCGCTACAGGAGACATGGAACCGCGCGCATCCTTTGGGACGCTTTGGTCATCCGCCAGAAGTGTCTGAAGCGGTGGCGTTTCTCGCGTCGGATCGGGCAAGCTTTATCACCGGAGAAGTGCTGCGCGTCGATGGTGGGCTGGCAATAAAGGGCGAATAACACATGGGTTGGGTTCGGGCCGAAACCGAGATGGGATCAGTCGCGATAAATGCGGAGATCGGCAATCTGCGTGAGCTCTGCTTTGTATCCGGCGAACGCAGGATCGAACCGCTTCACACTGCCCATTGGGTAGGCGGCGGAGAGATCCCCGATGATATCGCATCTGTGGAGCAGGATCTGGCGGGCGATTTCTTCTGTGCGCCATTTGGACAGTCGGATTTGGTTGACGCGCCACCGCATGGTTGGAGCGCAAACAGTCATTGGACCATCACGCGACTAGAGCCTGATGAGGTCGCGCTCTCCCTCGACACCTCCGTTATGGGGGCCTCGATCCACAAAGCGCTCAGACTTTCACGCAATGCGCCCCTTCTCTATCAGACTCATACCATCGACGGCGGACAAGGATCGCTGACGGTCGCACATCACCCAATGGTTCATGTGACGGGGCGCGGACGATTGTTCGCCTCACCGAAACGCGCCGCCTTGTCACCGGATACACCGCTAGAGCCAGGACGCAACGCTCTGGCGTGCCCCGCTCGCACAACGGATATGAGGACGTTCCCGGCATCAGATGGCCGATCTATCGATCTGAGCCACCTACCCATCGCGCGGAGCTGCGAGGACTTTGTCACCCTCGTCGAGGACAAAGCCTCATTGCTCGGATGGACCGCGGTACTGCGTGAGGAAGAGGACGACATCGTCTTTTTCCTGAAAGATCCGCGCGTGCTTCCAGTGACCATGCTTTGGCATTCGAATGGCGGACGTGACTATGCCCCTTGGAACGGCAGACATATTGGCGTCCTTGGGATCGAAGACGGGTGCACTGCGGGCGCTGCTGGCCACAAGGCCGCGCTGACATCAAATGCGATCTCGCGCGAGGGCGTGGCAACAGCTTTGCCGCTTGGGGCACCCATTTACATCCGGCATGTCATCGGTGCTGTTCCGCGGCCGGAGGGGTGGACTGACGTGGCTGACATTCGACTGTCTGATGCGGCGCTTATTTTAATCGCTTCGGATGGTGCAGAACTGCAGTTGCCGTTTGATCCTGGTTTTTTCGCGGAGGCATCCTGACATGGCGACCGTTGAGCTTTCTAAGCTGCACAAGACCTTCGGCAGTTTCACGGCGCTTGAGGATCTGAACCTGCAGATCAATGATGGCGAGTTCCTGGTGCTTTTGGGGCCATCGGGCTGCGGTAAATCCACCACCATGCGGCTCGTGGCAGGCCTCGAAGAGCCGACATCCGGAGAGATCCTGATCGCGGGAAAACGCGTCAATGACGTCCCCGCACGTGATCGGGACCTTGCCATGGTGTTTCAGAACTACGCGCTCTATCCGCATATGACGGTGGGGGAAAATATCGGTTACCCGCTGAAGATCGCCAAATTGCCCAAAACGGAACGCACGGGAAAGGTGCGCGCGGCGGCCCAAAAGGTCGAGATGGATCACCTGTTGCTGCGGCGCCCTGGTGAACTCTCTGGCGGTCAAAGACAGCGTGTCGCGTTGGCCCGCGCCATCGTCCGCACACCGCAGCTTTTTCTGATGGATGAACCTTTGTCGAACCTTGATGCCAAATTGCGGACCGTTATGCGGGCCGAGTTGAAGCACCTCCAAAAGGAACTGGCGACAACGACGATCTACGTCACCCATGATCAGGTTGAGGCGATGACATTGGCCGATCGGATCGTGATCCTCAATAACGCTCGCATTCAGCAGATGGGAACCCCAGCCGAGATCTACGCCCGTCCTGCCAACACATTCGTGGCAGGGTTTATCGGCTCGCCACCTATGAATCTGATCTCCGGGAGCATTGCGGCAGGAGTTTTTTCGCACGCAGCCGGGCGCGTGCCGCTTTCAGGATACCGCGATGGACCAGCGACGATTGGCATCCGCCCAGAAGACATCCGTGTTGCCGAAAATACCGAGCATATCAGGGGGCAAGTTTTTTCCTCTGAGCTTTTGGGTGACAGCACGCTTCTGAATGTGCGTGCAGGTGAGGGTCTGATTGCCGTCAAGGTTGGACCAGAGGAAGGACGTGCGATGGACAGCGCTGTCGCACTCAATCTCAACACAGAGAAGCTCCATGTTTTTGATGGCAAAACTGGCGAGAGACTGGCGCGATGAACTACCGTTTCGCCACTTCCGAGGCACCGCTACTGCCGTTGGAAAGGGCGGAGGTGTTCTTTGACGGCATCTTCGCAGATCCGAGGCTTAGCCATCCAGAAGGTGTAGCAATCGGGCCAGATGGTTGGATCTGGACCGGATCACAGGATGGCGACATCCTGCGGATTGCACCGGATGGGTCGGTGATGGAGCGCGTTGCGTCGACAGGTGGATTTGCGCTTGGCCTCGCCTTCGATGGTGACCGGGCACTCTTTGTCTGCGATCTAAAGCACGCCGCGGTCTTTCGGCTCGACTTTGCCACTCGAGACTTGGCGCGCTTCACTGCGCCGGGTCCATTGATACCCAATTTTCCTCTGATTGATCGTCGGCATGCGCGGCTTCTTGTGTCCGATAGCCATGCTTCTGGCACTCCGGGCCCCGGTATCTGGGCTTATGATCTCGCAACGGGCGTGGGAGACCTGTGGTACTCAAATGATCTGAACTTCGCCAACGGTCTTGCCATGCGTTCCGGTGAGGACGCGGTGTATGTATGCGAAACCTTCGCACCAGCCATCACGCGGATCGAGGTCGCCGCAGACGGATCAGCCGGATCGGTGTCGAGCTTTGCTCGCGATCTGCCCGGACTGCCAGATGGGATCGCTTTCGACGAAGCCGGCAACCTTGTGGTTGGCTGTTATGAACCCTCGCGCCTTTTGCGCATTTCCCCCGATGGCGCTCAAATCGACGTGCTTATTGAGGATCCAACCGCCCATGTTTTCTGCCATCCCACAAACGTCGCGTTCGCTGGAGCGCAGCTTTTCACAGCGAATCTAGGCCGCTGGCACTTAACGCGTGTGGCCATGGACATCGGCGGCCCACCGCTTTGGAGCGGACCATGACCTACCATGGCCTCACATGGGATCATCCCCGCGGTTATGATGCGCTGGCCGAGGCGGCGCGCCGGGTGAACGCTGGACGAGATCAGGCGTTGATCCACTGGGACAAGCAGCCACTCGAAGGGTTTGAGAGCGCCGCAATTGCTAATCTTGCCGCTGCGCATGATCTTATTGTTCTGGACCATCCGCATATCGGTGAGGCGGTGGCAGAGCAGTGCCTGATCCCTCTCGAAGACTTGTATCCACCGGAGCAGATTGCGGCATGGGAGGCCGAGAGCGTTGGCCCGTCGTTCGCCTCCTATCGCTGGGCTGGCAAGAGTTGGGCGTTACCTCTTGATGTCGCCACCCAGGTCGTGGCGCGGCGCTCTGACCGGATCGCCGGCGCGCCTGAAAGCTGGGACGAGATCGAAGGTATCTCCAGCCGCTTACCCACTGCGCTTTCAATCGGGGGGCCGCACGCCTTCCTGACCCTCATCTCGATGGCGGCGGGGTTTGGCGCGGTGGCAGGAGGCGATGAGCTATTGCCAGATAACGTTGCCCTCTCTGCTTTGTCACGGATGCAGCGATTGGCCCGAGCTGCGCCGGACGGCAGTGACACTCTCAACCCCATTGCACTTCTAGAGACAATGGCGAGAAGCGACAATATTGCCCTGGTCCCGCTTGTCTTCGGGTACGTCACCTATGCGCGCGCTGGCTACGCACCGCATGTGGTGAGTTTTTCCGACACGCCGCGGAAAGAACATGGTTTTGGTGGCGTGCTGGGGGGCACTGGCATCGGTTTTTCGCGACGCGGCACGCCCTCAAAAGAGCTTCTTGATCACGTTGCATGGTTGATGAAGGTCGGGACACAAACACAGTTTTTCCCCAAATTTGGCGGCCAGCCTTCGGCTCGAACTGCCTGGCGCGACGCCAGCCTAAATGCGGACTGGGACGATTTCTATATCAGTACCGTGTCAACCGCAGATCGCGCGCTCTTGCGACCACGGTTTGATGGCTATGTGGGGTTCCAGAACTTGGCCTCCGCCCGCATCCGTCAGGCTTTGTTGGACCGAGAAGACGAACAAAAAACACTCAGCGCTTTGCGTGCCCAATGGCGAGACGCCCGGCTTGCCGCGCGCGGCGAAATAGAGGCAAAAGGATGACTCCATGACCGACAAGGCCCTGTCCGATTTCACCATTCTAGACTTCTCCCATCTGTTGCAGGGGCCCTTTGCGACCCAGCTCTTGGGGGATCTCGGCGCGAATGTGATCAAGATCGAGCGCCCGGGCACAGGAGACCTGTTCCGGTCACTCACCTTCCGGAACAAATGGGTGGGCGGCAGCGAAAGCCCAAACTTCTTGGCTTGGAACCGCAACAAACGGTCGCTCGCGTTGAACCTTAAATCCCCTGAAGCGCGCGATGCTATCATGAAATTGGCCAAAAGCGCAGATGTTGTGGTGCAGAATTTCCGGCCCGGAGTTATGGACCGGCTCGGGTACGGCTACGAAGATTTCAGGGCCGTCAACCCGCGCATCGTCTATTGCTCGGGCTCGGGCTATGGCGAAGATGGCCCCTATGAGACACGTCCCGGCCAAGACATGCTTGTTCAGGGACTAACAGGGATCATGGCCTCAACAGGTCAGGCCGACAATCCACCAACACCGGTTGGGGCGGGGTTCTCCGATCAAGTCGGAGCCATGAATATGGTCTACGCAATCCTGTCTGCCTTGCTTTGGCGAGAACGCTCTGGCGAAGGGCAGGAAGTCAAGATCAACCTGCTTGCCGGTATGCTGGCCCATCAGAACCAAGAGATGGTGATGGCGATGAATTTTGGCGAGGATTTCCAGCGTCCCCATTCCGGCATCGGTCACCCCGGGATGGACGCGCCTTTTGGCACTTATCCCACAAAAGACGGATGGGTCACGATTGCTATGAGCCCGTTTCGAACTCTGGTTGGTGTGCTCGGCAATGATGACCTTCTGAAGTACGATGATCCTGAAACGCTCTTTTCAAAACGCGATGAGATATGGCGCGCCCTTGCTGCTGAAACTGGTAAATGGACCACTAAGGGGCTGATTGACGCTTTGCTGAAGGCGGATATTTGGTGCGGCGAGGTGAAGTCACATCTTGAGGCAGCCAAAGACCCGCAGGTTGCACATCTTGGTTTGATCACAAGCTATGATCACCCGACGGCCGGAAAGGTGAAGATCGTTGGTCCCGCAATCGACATGTCACGTACGCCTCCGTCGATTGAACGTGCGGCCCCTTTGGTCGGTCAGCATACGCGGGAAGTGCTTGCGGAGCATGGCTATCGCTCTGAAGAGATCGATGCGCTTATTGAAGGCGGTTCCGCCGGAGAGCCCGCGCATTGATTGCGATGTCAACACAAACGAGAAGAAGCTTTTTTAGCTGATCTCGAACGAACTGATTTATAACCGACTTCCATCGTCTGAAACAGCTCTTTGGAGCGTGATGGAAGTGGTTTGTAACCGCGCGATGTGTCGAGCAAGCGTAATTCTTAGAGCCTCTCAGTTTTCCACTGAAGCGCCGCCGAGAGAGGTGGCAGCGACATCAGAGCAAGATCGACCCAACACGGCTGGTGTTCATTGATGAGACATGGGTCAAGACCAATATGGCACCGCTCCGGGGCTGGGGGCCGAAGGGCGAACGGCTCGCGGGCGCGGCCCCGTTCGGCCACTGGACTACCTCGACCTTTATCGCGGCGTCGCGCCACGACCGCATCGACGCACCCTGGGTCTTCGATGGGCCGGTGACTGGCGACATCGTCCGCGTCTACGTGGAACGCATCCTGCTTCCGACGCTCGATCCCGGAGCTGTGGTGATCATGGACACCCTCGGCAGCCACAAGCGCCAGGCCGTCCGCAAGCCTTCTCAAAGCTCAAACATTGAAGGCGACGCATCGGTGCCCGACCGCGCGACACCCTCTGGCGCGCCGTCGGAACCACCCTTGACCGCTTCTCTGCCGAAGAGTGCGCAAACGACTTCGAAAATGCCGGCTATGCTTCCGTCAAAACCTGAAACGCTCTAGCCCACGATCTGTAGCCAAATCCATGCGGTGAGTGCGCAAGCTGCGGTGCCAAAAAGAACCGAACTTGCTGCCACGCGACGGGCGCGGCCATACATGTCTGCGAAGATGTAAGTGTTCACACCAGGCGCCATAGCAGCGGTGATCACAGCGGCTCGAAGCGCGTCTTGGTCAAGCCCGAAGAAATGGATCATCCCAAAGGCGATGGCGGGCTGCATCAAGAGCGACAGGCCCAAAATGTAGCCTACGGTGCGCAGGTCCCCCTCCGGCCGGTATCGCGTCAGAACGCCTCCCAGACCGAAAAGCGCCGCGGGCAGGGCAGCTCTGGCCATCATCTCTACTGCATCTTCAAGCACGCCGGGCGTAGCGATCCCTGAAAGGTTTACCGCAAATCCCGCCATAACGCCCAAGATCAAGGCATTGGAAAACATCGCTTTGAGGATCGAAGGCACCGTTTTCAGAAGGTTTCCTGAACTGCTGCGCGTAATCTCCATCGCGGTGATACCGAGCAGATAGCAAAACGGCGAATGAATCGAAATGATGGTGAAAACAGAGTCGAGGGCATCGCTGCCATAGGCGCGTTCCGTGATCGGCAGACCGATCAACACAGTGTTTGAGAACAAGCAGCAAAAGCCGATGGCAACGCTGTCTTCCCAAGGACGATTGAAGAAGTACCGCGCCCCAAAAAGGCCCAAAAAGAAGACTGTTGTGGCGGCACTGTAAAAGCTGAGCAGAAGAAGAAGGTCGAAGTGTTCGTTCAGATCGATGCGCGCGATGGCCAAAAACAAAAGACAAGGGATCGCAAATCTTTGGGTGAAGCGCATCAGCGCGTCGACAGCAGCGCCAGAAAATTGGCCGCTGCGCACTGCGGCATACCCAAAGCCAATCAGCAAAAAGACCGGGAGGATGATCTCTATGAGCGCCGCCATGGCGCCTAGCACTCAAACCGCAGTGTCATCCCGTCATAGGCGGGGGTGACATGGGACGGGGTCTCATCCTCCAGGGCCGCATAGTCCAAATCAACATGCATGTTGGTCAACACCGCGCGCTCCGGTTTTGCGCGGTCGATCCAAGCCAAGGATTTGTCGAGATGCGCGTGGCTGCTGTGGGGGGTGCGCCGCAGCGCATCGAGAATCCAACACTCCAGCCCAGTGACCAGGGGCCAGCTGTCTTCGGGTATTTCATAAACATCCGGCAAATAAGCGAGACCGCCGATACGGAACCCCAAAGCCTCGATCGTGCCGTGATTGACTGGGATCGGTTGGAACCTCAAGGTCCCGCCCGCAGCCTCAATGGTGATGTCGCCGGTGATGGTTTGCATGTCCAAAATGGGCGGATAGTGAGAGCCTTCTGGCTGCACGAAAGCGTATTCAAAGCGCGCCAACAGATCGCGCTGCGTGGCCTCATCGGCCCAAACTTTCAACCGCTTGCGTGTGTTGAAGACAATCTGCCTAAGATCGTCCAACCCATGGGTGTGATCGGCATGGCCATGGGTGTAGATCACTGCGTCAAGCGTACCGACACCGGCATCCAAGAGTTGCTCTCGCATATCTGGAGAGCTGTCGATCAGAACGCGCGTGCTGCCGCTCTCGCTGATCCGCTCAACCAAGAGCGAGCAGCGCTTTCGCCGGTTTTTGGGATTGTTCGGATCGCAGTCTCCCCAGATGCCGCCCAATCGCGGTACCCCCCCCGAAGAGCCGCAGCCGAGGATTGTAATCCGAAGTTCGGCCATCAAGCGGCCACACCGCCACGGGACCGCCATTGGGCGGCTTTTTCGAAAAGACGGTTGAAGTTCTCGGACGTGAGGGCGGCCATATCTTCGGCGGGCATCCCAAAAGCCTCCGCCACCCGCGCACAGGTTTTGGCGACATAGGCGGGCTCGTTGCGCTTGCCACGATGAGGGGGCGGCGCCAAATAAGGCGCATCGGTTTCCAAAAGCAACCGATCCTTGGGCGCCGCTTTGAAAATCTCACGCAACGCCTCTGAGCGCGGAAAGGCTGCAATCCCAGACATCGATAGATAGAAGCCGAGATCTAGAGCTGCCTCCGCAAGCGATGGCCCGCTGGAGAAGCAATGCATGACACAGGCATAGGAACCCGCGCGATGCTCCTCGCTGAGGATGCGCGCCATATCTTCATCCGCGTCGCGCGCATGGATGATAAGTGGTAACCCGGTCTGGCGCGCGGCCTCGACATGAATGCGGAGACTTTCGGCTTGGCGCGAAGCACTTTCAGCGGTGTAATGATAGTCAAGCCCGGTCTCGCCAATGCCTACGAATTTTGGATGTGCAGCAAGGGCCACGAGATCGACCACTTGTACTATAGGGTCCTCTGCGACACTCATCGGGTGCGTGCCTGCAGCCCAAAACACTGGGGCATGTTTTTCTGCGATCGCACGCACTTGCGGCACATTTTTCAAACGTGTGCAGATTGTGACCATGGACTGCACGCCTGCCTCGCTTGCACGGGCGATCACATCGGGCAGTTCCTCTGCGAAATCGGGGAAATCCAGATGGCAATGGCTGTCGACCAGGGTCGGGACCGGTTCCGAATTGTTACTCATGGGGCCTCTCAGCCAGCGGCCGCACGGGTCGCAACCTCGTCAATCTTACGCACCATATCAAGGATGAGGTTCTGAGGGTCAAGATTGACTGCTTCGCCATGGGCCATTCTCGCGCCAAGCTCTTGATGTGCTTCGGCCCAGAGAAGCGCGGCGCAATGGTGCGCAATGATCGAAGGACGTGGCGCCGGCATCGATGGTTCGGCGCCCGCGGCCGCACGTGCAAGCTGCGCGATTTCTTGGAATACCAGGCGATAAAACAGGCGTCGCACAGGCGCTTGCTTTGCTGGGGAAAGTCGCTCGGCGAGCGAAAGCGTCGCACGCCGATCAGGTCCTGGAAGGCCCTTGAAAATCGCGCGCACTTCTGCGTCAAGCGCGAGCCCCTCTAGGGCCAAAAGGTCCCAAGCAAAACCCGCACTGCCACCAGCGATTTCCCACAGTCTTTGTCGCGACTTGGCATCTTCTGGGAGGGTAGCTCCTGCAGCCTCGAGCGATTTCAAAAGGTCTTCTTGTCCCAACGGCTGACACCGCAGCAGGCGGCAGCGCGATCGGATCGTCGGTAACACCGCTGACGGTCGGTGGCAGACCAAAAGCAAGGTGCAGTTGGCGGGTGGTTCCTCGATCAGCTTCAACAAAGCGTTGGCTGCATTGGAGTTTAGCTCGTCAGCAGCGTCGACAATCACCACGCGGCGGCCACCACTTGACGAACTCAACCCGAAAAAAGGATGGAGCTTACGCGCTGCATCGACAGTGATTTCCTGGCGGAGCCTTTTGCGGTCTAGGTCCCAAGGCCGGCGCAACAAGAACAATCCCGGTTCAGATAAGGCGGCGACGCGACGCGCTACTGGATGATCTGGGGCAAGATCAAGACTGTCAGGCGCCTCTGGCTTGCCTCCAAAGAACCCGATGGTCTCCGAAGAGCCGCCGTCTTCTCGAGCGATCAAATGACGTGCAAAGCGCCAGGCCAATGTGGCCTTACCAATGCCTTCCGGTCCCGCGATCAGCCAGGCATGGTGCAGCCGGTCTGATCTTAGCGCCTGCAAAATGTCTTGTTCCGCTGCGCTTTGACCGAAGAGCCGGTCGGTTTCTCTGGGATGCGGCGCCCCCTCGCGCCGGTCCGGCTCTGGGATATCGTCTATCGGTTCTTTCAAGCGGCTTCTTCCGCAAGAAGCGCAAGGATGTCAGCGGACACACTTTCTGCAGGTCTATCACCAGTGATGACACGGCAGCGTTGCGGCGACAATTTTGCAAGCTCCAAGAACCCGGCTCTGAGCCGTTCCTGAAACGCCAGACCGAAACTTTCGAAGCGATCCTCTTGGTCGCCGCGGGCCCTGCTACGCTGCAGAGCCACCGCTGGATCCATATCGATGATCAGGGTGAGATCCGGGTCGCGCCCAATCATGAGGTCATGGAGCTTGTCCACAAGAGCCCCCAAGTCACCGCGCGTTGCCCCCTGATAGATCCGCGTGCTGTCGGAGAAACGGTCGCAGATAACTGTCGCGCCGCGGGTGAGCGCAGGCGCAATCCTTTTCTCTAGATGGTCGCGCCGTGCTGCAGTGAATAACAGCAACTCAGTCTCCGGCGACCATCGCCCGGGCTCTCCTTCGACCAGCAACCGCCGGATCTCTTCCGCGCCAGGGGCGCCGCCAGGTTCGCGTGTCAAAACCACGTCTTGGCCGAGGCGCCGGAAATGCTCTGCGAGCAGCTTCGCTTGCGTGGATTTGCCAGAGCCGTCGATACCCTCAAAACTGATAAAGCGCGCAAGCGGTTTGAGCGGCATTAAAACAGGCCTTGCACCTGAACCAAGAGCTCTTTGCCCAGTACGGAGGTTGCCGCGCGCAGACGCGGCACCAATCCGCCGCGCGGGACATCCCGGTCGGCCACAAGCGGGAGGCGCGCGTCTTCGAGGTCCTCGCGGATCACCACAAGCTCCGCCACTTGATCTCCTTCGGCAATCGGTGCTTCGAGCGGGCCGCTGAAAACAACTTCCGCAGACAGGTCATTGGAGCCAACGGCCGGAACGAGCACGGTCAGATCATCCGGCGCGACGAGGCCAATTTGAGTTACCTCGCCCATCCAAACCGGTGCGGTTGCCAGCTCACTTCCCTTCGCGGCCACATCCACCTCAACGAATTGGCGAAACCCCCAACTCACAATCCTCTGTGCCTCATCCCGTCGTTCTTGGCGGGTATCAAGACCGGTGAAGGCGAAGACGATCCGGCGGGTTCCTTGTTTTGCCGATCCCACCAGAGAGTAGCCTGCCGCTTGGGTATGGCCGGTTTTCAATCCATCCGCTCCAATATCGAGCGTCAAGAGGGGGTTGCGATTGAACCTGTTCTTCGGTGCGCGCCCATCATAGTCCCATTCGGAGAGGGCAAACCACCCGTAGTATTCTGGAAACTCTTCGATCAGCGTTGTTGCAAGTAAAACCAGATCGCGCATGCTCATGAGATGGTTTGGATTGGGCCAGCCCGAGGCATTCGCGAAGGTCGACTGTGTCATACCAAGCTCAACCGCCCGCTTGTTCATCATCCGGGCAAAGGCGTCTTCGGTGCCCGCCAGCCCTTCGGCCACGACAATCGTTGCGTCATTGCCCGATTGCACGATGATGCCTTTGATCAGTTCCTCGACGGTGGGCTTGTCGCGCTCATTGAGAAACATCGTGGAGCCACCCATTGCGCGGGCTTTGGAGGAGACCGAGAAGGTTGTGTCCAGTGTGATCGTGGGATTGTCACGCAGTGCTTCGAATAACATCAGCAATGTCATAAGCTTCGACATCGACGCCGGTGGAAGCGGCATGTCGGCGTTTTTTTCCAAAAGCGTGGTGCCAGTGTTCACATCTACGACATAGGCCGCGCTGGCTTGTGTTTCAAAGGCGCGTGCCGGCAGAGCGGCAAGAAGCGCGATTGTCAGAAAGGTGGTAATCCGGTGAAGCATCAAGGGCCTGCGAGTGAGACTGCGTTGCGTCTTTAGGCTATGCGATGTGGCGGGCAGTTGGAAGTCCGCTTGCGCTCCCCCACCAAGCTGAGATACCGCAGATCAGGATCACTGGCGACAAGGCAGACCCGCTCATCGGAGGAGTGGCAGAGTGGTCGAATGCACCGGTCTTGAAAACCGGCGTGCGTGAAAGCGTACCGTGGGTTCGAATCCCACCTCCTCCGCCACCTTGCCCTTTTGTTCATTGTGTTTGGGGTGTGATTAGTCACATATTGTAGAGATTTACTGGACAAACTGGGTTCCATTGTTCGCTCTGGTTTTACTTCGATGCGGCTGACTTTTGCTCGCTTTGTGGTATGAAGTGTGGTACTTAGTGAATATGCTTTCAGGGAAACTCACGAAGCGGCGGGTCGCGACCCTGGGGCCGGGGCGGCATGGGGACGGCAACGGGCTTTATCTGGTCGTCGATCCCTCTGGGGCGCGGCGGTGGATTGTGCGTGTCACCGTAAAGGGGCAGAAAAACCGGAAAGGCGGGCCATTGCGCACCGATTTCGGGCTAGGAGGTGCCGATGTGGTCACGCTTGCCGAGGCCCGCGTCAAAGCGCTCGACTACCGGCGCATGGCCAAATCTGGGAAAAATCCACGCCATTCGGCGAAAACGGCGATTCCCAGCTTTGAGGAGATCGCCCGACAGGTTCATCTTGAACGCCTGCCGACCTGGAAAAATGCCAAACACGCAGATCAATGGATCTCGACGCTGGAGACCTATGCCTTTCCGCAGATCGGGCGTTTGCCGGTGTCGGATATCGGTCAGCCAGAGGTGCTCGCCTGCCTGTCCCCGATTTGGACGGAAAAGTCGGAGACCGCGCGGCGTCTCGCGCAGCGGATCGGGACAGTGTTGGATGTTGCGCGCTCCAAAGGCTATCGTGCTGGCGAGAACCCAGTTGCGGCCATCAAAGCGGCCAATGTGCTGCCCAAAATCCCCAAGAAAGCCAAGCATCACGCCGCAATGCGTTGGCAGGATGTCCCCACACTCTACGCGGATTTGTCGGGCCGGACGGCGATGGCGGCGAAAGCGCTGATGTTTATCTGTCTTACAGCGTCGCGGACGCGCGAGGTGTTGTTGGCGCGGTGGGACGAGATCGATGCTGAGGCCCGTCTTTGGACTGTGCCCCCGGAGCGCATGAAGGGTGGGGAGACGCACCGGGTGCCATTGAGCAACGCAGCGCTTGCGATCTTGGAGCCGCTCCGGGCGATGAAGTCGGATATGGTCTTTGAAGGGCAGAAGCGACACAAACCTTTGTCCAATATGGCGATGCTGATGTTGTTGCGACGGATGGGGGTTGAGGGCGTGACAGTGCATGGCTTTCGCAGCACCTTTCGGGTTTGGGCCTCCGAGGTCGCCCATGTCCCGCGTGAGGTGGCAGAGTTGAGCCTTGCCCATAAAATCGGCTCTGAGGTCGAGCGCGCCTATTTCCGATCTGACCTTTTGGACCAGCGCCGTGCGCTGATGGAACGCTGGGCACGCTTCGTCACCGGCGATCGCGGGACGGTTGTGCAGCTTTACGAAAAGAGCCCTGGCTAGAAATGAAAGGCTATAAGGGTAGGGTGCCGCCCCCCTTTTGACGAGCCGAGCATGATCGAAACAAACCGGGAACATATCATTGAAAGGCCAGAAGGTCTCTGCTAGACTACCTTTTGATGGATGAAAAAGAGCTCAATCAGCGTCTTTGGGAAATCACCGGTCGATTTTTCAAGCGCGGCCCGACTTCGTTTCTGACTGAAGACATGGCGCCCTTCGATACCAAGAAGCCCAATCTACACGACAGCAAAGCCGAGTTTATGGCCGAGAAAGAGCTCGTTGAGAAGGGCCTTTCACATATCGACGCGCTTTTCGACATTCTCAATTTGAGGAGCGATCAAGAAGGGACACCCGCTAGGGGCTCGGTTGCTTTGAACATGGCCCTGGACAAAGGCGCGAGACAGGCCAACCGCGATCGGGTCCCGGAGCACATCTATCAAATGATTCAAAAATGTGCCGTCGATGGTGGACTTACACTTTCCACACTTTGGATCCTCGTTGCTCTTAACGCACAATTCTTTCAACGAAATCGGGAGCTTATTGATCAAGAAGCGATCTATTGGAGCAGTCCTAACCGCGCCCCAAATCATTATGCCCGCATTATTGCCCTCCGCTTCGCCAAACTGATCGCGCGCGAGACCGGCAAAAAGCCAACCTTCGGTACAGCACGAGACGGGGGGCATCCCTCGACGGAGTTTGGGCGTGCGCTGGAGGACGTGTTCAAGCTACTTGAGATCAAGGCAACTGTGAAGGGTCCGGCGAGTTGGGCGATTGGTCAGCTGACTGACGAGGATTTGCAGAGGTCCGTTTTCGGCAATGCGCTTGCGGGAGCCTATCCTATGCCGCCGACATCAAGTCTTGATCCGCATGAGTTTACAAATGCTCTGTCGTTAGACAGGAAAAAAGCCTCCGAAGAATAGCCCTTTTGTGCCACCGCATATGGTGTTTCCAGCGAGATAGACGCGCACATATTGAATGAGCCAATTCGAACCAGTCGATCCCAAATGGACTGGACACATGGCAAACCTATTCGATCCGAATCGAAACTACCTACTCGGAGACCCCGAACTCGACCTGATCGGGGACCGAGCCAAGCTGGCACAATGGCGCCACAAAAACAGTGGGCCACCTTATTACAAGCTTGGTCGCAAGATCATCTATCGTGGCGCCGATCTGAACGACTGGGCGGATGCCCATCGGGTTGAGCCAACGCGCGAGGCCCAAAGCTAATGGCCGCTCGGATCAGCGCAGTTCGCGTGAAGGCCAACCGGAGCTACACCGTGGAAGAAGCAGCTGAAGCGGTGGGTGTCACACCGCAAACCGTCCGTCGTTGGATCAGCGAAGGTCTTGAGGCCCTCACGACGCAGCGGCCCTTTCTGATCCTCGGCCACGCCCTCAAAGCCTTCCTGGCCAAGACCAAGCATCGCCGCAAACGCCCGCTGAAGCTCGGCGAGTTCTTCTGTCTCAGCTGCAAGGCGCCGCGGCGGGCTGCGCTCGATCTGGCAACCTACCATCCCCAGACCTCAACGAGCGGCCGGATGGAGGCGTTTTGCAACTGCTGTGAGAGCGTGTGCGCCCGCATGGTCCGTGCTGAAGATCTCCCTCAGTGGCGCGCGATCTACGTGATTGACCACAACGACAGCAGCGAAGCCTAAGAGAACCCGCCGCCCCCCGCTTAAATCATAACTTCAGAGGCAGAGCTCAGAGATGCGCAAAATCAACGAAGAAAACGAACGGATCAAGCGTGCGTACTTGATCTTTCTGCGCGAGGCGAAAGGGCAGGATGAGAGCTCGCTCGATAAGGTCGCGGCGGCGCTATTGGATTTTGAGACGGCGATCAGCTTTCGCAGCTTCAAGGCCTTTCACCGCGAATGGGCGACCAAATTCAAGACCCATTTGACCAAGCGCAAAAACATGCGAACCGGTAAACCTCTTGGTGTCACCACCCGCGACGCCACGCTCCGCCTGGTCAAAGCTTTCATCGAGTGGCTGTCCACCCAGCCCGGCTATAAGTCGCGGATCAGCTATGCCGATGCGCGGCCTACTTCAATAACAATGCCCGCGAAGCCCGCGCGGCGCATCAGCCCCGACCTGCGCAATATCCTTCGCTGGCTCAATGCGCGCATGCCTTCCGACTGATGCCTGTCACGACCGAGGTAGAACGACGCGACCGTGCGATCTTTGCTTTTCTAATGCTGACCGGGGCGCGCGACGGGGCGGCGGCTTCGTTGCGGCTGAGCCATGTTGATTTGATCGAGCGCAAGGTCTTTCAAGACGGTCGAGAGGTCCGGACCAAGAACGGCAAAAGTTTTGAGACTTGGTTCTTTCCCGTCGACCCGATGTATCTTGAAGCCTTCGCCGAATGGGTGACTCATCTGCGCGAGAAGCGGCTCTTTGGCCCTGGCGATGCGCTGTTTCCCAAGCAGGTTGTCGGTGTTCAAGACGGGTGCTTCGCAGCAACTGGCCTCGCACGTGAACCATATGCCAATGGGCAGGCGATCAACGCTGTCATCAAAGCCGCCTTCAGAGCCGCAAAGCTGCCCGAATACTCTGCCCACAGCTTCCGCAAAACCCTCGCAATGCTCGCCAATCAGCGCTGCAGCACGCTGGAGGAACACAAGGCCTGGAGCCAAAACCTCGGCCACGAACACCTCGCCACCACAGTCACCGCCTACATGCCCGTCCCACCAGAAAGATAGGCGGAGATCGTAAGAAGCCTGACCGAGGATAGCTGAGCCCGGAAGGGAAAAACGTCCACAGCCGGTAAGAAATCAGATGGCGGGAAACACTAACTCACTGCGAGTGTGAAGCGCTCAAACCACAGAACAAACAGCAAACTTTCGGAAACTTGGGAAGCGGAGCAGAAGCCCCGAAGCCGCGTGGCTGCTCAGAGACTTAAGGCAGTCATTGAGTTTTCTTGCTGCACAGCTCCATCCACACAAGTTCGGCCGAGACCGGTCACTCCACTAAGTAGATATGTTCCGGAACCGCAACCCGCATTGCCGCCACTCACTGCATTAGCGACATCGGTTCGGCGACGAAGTCACAGTAGCGCGGACGAAGCCGCCGTTGGCCGTACTCTCGCCAATGGCAGACTTAGATGGCCTTGTGACCTATAATCAGCAGCTTAAGCCCACCTGCCATGCTGGGAACGGACGCCTTACGTTAGGCCTGAGATTGCTAAGTTCGAATGGCTTGAGGTCGCCAAGAAATGCCCATTCTCCAGGTACAATGGTAGCGGTGCACCCGGTAACTTGCAGGGCAGCTTTTTCCACGTCACTTCCGGTAAATCGTCCTCGTTGACTTGGTACACCAACAAGCGCAGATCGACCGTCGCTTGCCACTAGAACTCGAAATGAAAGCCCTTTCACTTCAGACACTTGAGGTGAATTTTGCTTTGCCGCAGGTGCGTCGGCTGTCGGCGCAGCGCCCGTGGCTTCGGGTGCCGCAGCATCATCACATGACGCCAACACTGATAGGGCAAGGAGAATAATCAATGGTCTTGTCATGTAACTTCCTATGGTTTCAACCAGTTGGTAAATTGCTGCCTTACGCTATCGAACAAAATGCGTGCCGACAACAAACCAGATGGACGCTCTGGTTAGCAAAGCTGCTTGACACGAGCTTTAGTCTTGCAACTGCGAAACCGTCCATCTGTACAAGCCGCAGCATTTGTCAAAGAGGGCTCCGAGCCGCCGAATGCTGGCGCGGCAACGCAATTGCAGAACGCTGATCGAGAACGGTCCTCTGATCATAGCGCCAAGTTATTGATCTAGATTGCTCCTGCGCGCTAGGTCAGCATCGATCCACGCAACGCAAGGTGCCGCGAGGCCAAGCCGAAGAAGAACGGCTGACCGATCACATCATCGAATTGGCGGACAAGTATGGGCGCTACGGGTATCGCATGGTGACGGGTTTGCTGAACAATGCGGGCTGGGGCATGAACCACAAGCGGGTCGAACGCATCTGGCGGCGTGAAGGGCTGAAAGTCCCACAGAAACAGAAAAAGAAAGGTCGGCTTTGGCTGAATGACGGGTCATGCGTGCGTCTCGGGCCAGGGCGCCCAAATCACGTTTGGTCCTACGACTTTGTCGAAGATCGCACGGCTGATGGCCGGGTTTATCGGACGCTCAACATCATCGATGAATACACCAGGGAGGCGCTGATGATCCGCGTCGATCGCAAGCTGAACTCGACAGATGTGCTGGACGCTCTGACGGACCTGTTCATCCTGCGTGGTCCACTGGAATACATAAGATCCGACAATGGGGCGGAATTTATCGCCCAGAAGGTGCGGGAGTGGATAGCAGCTGTTGGCGTGAAAACGGCCTACATCGAAACAGGCTCACCATGGGAAAACGGATACTGTGAAAGCTTCAATGCCTGGTTCCGCGACGAGCTGCTCAATGGCGAAATCTTCTACAGCCTAAGGGAGGCGCAAATCTTGATCGAGCAATGGCGTATAAACTACAACACCGTAAGGCCGCACAGCGCAATGGGCTACTGATCGCCCGCTCCCGAAAGCATCGTTCCAATTGACCACAGACCGACGATGCACTAACAATCAAACTGGATCACCCGATTGGGGCACGCCAAAGTGAAATACCCTCGGCGTCAATTGGTTCGCTCGACTTATGTTATTGTATAACACCGCGCTGAAAAGGTTCGTTTAGAAAGAAGCCTCGACTAGCAATTGTATTGTCACTAAACTGTCGGCGTCTATCTCACGCACGAAGAAGCGCCATTAAGCTTGGCGTCCGAAATCGGTCACTAGGTCAGGCTCGTACAATCGCGCCGTCGGCATGGTGCTGATGAGAATAGCGGCGCAATAATCGGCCACGTTGGAGCCCGGGATTGGCCTGGGAGGGCGGCGTAAAATCCCGCCACTGATAGCCTGCGGATCAAAAGAGATCCGGAGGCAGGAGGATGT